>CAXBNB010000314.1:0-5580 GCA_963976505.1 uncultured Reichenbachiellaceae bacterium | reverse complement strand
CCTTTTTGGCTTTGGCGAACTTCTTCCCCACTTTGTCAAAAACCTTTTTGAGAGGGTCCGGATCGATAGATCGATAGCGGCTAATGTAACGATAACCGGGCTCAAGTCCCAGTTTGATGTTTGCAACACCAACACCATCTTGCCCACGATTTTGCATCTTCTTCATTAAAAGAAGGAGCTTATTTGCCCCATACATGGGCGTATCGTATTTGTCAATATAATATTGGAGTGGTTTGCGAAGGCGGAGGTGGGCTATACCACACTCGTGTTTTATGGAGTCACTCATGGTAGAATCTAAAATGCAAAGCTATACTTATTTGTCAAATCAAACAATAAGTCCGCTTTAAAGAATAGCGCCAAAATCAAAAAAGAAATCAGAGCCAAAACAATTTTATTCTTCAAAGTTATATTTGGAACACTTTGTTCAATTTGTGTTTTGAAAATACTCATATATGGGATTTTCAAATAGTAAAACAATGCAATTATTGTATTGACCAGTCCAAATATGAACAGCCATAACATAAAACTCTGCTGACTAGTTTCATAAGCACTCCACAATGCAGAAAATAATAAAAATTTTGCTGAAAAACCTCCTGTAGGAGGAAGCCCAGTGAGGGAAATCATCAACACCACCATGGAGATGCCTATCACAGGGATTGCTTTGCCAATGCCTTTATAATCGCTTATTTCATAGAGTCCATTTTTCTCCATGCATCCAATAAGGTAAAAGACTCCCAAGTTCATCAGAGCATAAACCACTGAATAAAAAACAACACTTTGCAGACCAAATTCACTTTGCACAATCACTCCTATAACCAAAAAACCCGAATGTGCTATGGATGAATAGGCCATCATTCGCTTGGCATTGTTTTGCCAGATGGCAGCAAGGTTGCCAAAAAACATAGAAGCCACAGCCAACCAGCTTATGATCTGTACTACCATGATTTGCACAGAATCGTCGGATATGAAAGACACTGTCCTGAATAAAAATACCAATGCCGCCAATTTGGGTACAACAGAAAATACGGCAACCACCGACACGGGGGCTGCTTCATACACATCTGGAGTCCAGATATGCATTGGCACTAGTGACAGTTTAAATAACAGGCCGACTACCAATAAGAATATAGCTATCAAATGAAGGTGACTGTCCAGTTGCCCTGACAATATCACAGACAAATCCAGCGAACCAGATAGACCATAGAGCAATGACATACCATAAAGCATGACCCCACTTGCCAGTGCTCCAAAGAGTAAGTATTTTATCCCTGCTTCAAAACCTTTTTTGTTGAATCCTATACTCGTAAGGATGTAAGATGATATCGAGATCAACTCCAAGGCCAGGTAGAAAATCAAAAGATTTTTTGACTTGACCATCAAAAAGGCTCCCAATACCAAGCAAAAAACAAGGAAATGGTATTCTCCCATCTTTCTCAATTCCCATTTTTGAGAAGGGTAAATCATAGAAATGAGGAAGGTAAATAAAAATATTACCTGAAAAGTAAACGATAATCCATCTGAAATCAAAGCTCCACCAAAAAGCAGTCCTGAACTTTCAACTAAAAAAAGTGCGCCAAAAGCAAGAGCAATAAAAACCATACTTATGCCAGTCTTCAACTTCCATGCATCCCTTTTTAAAGCAAGTTCTAATATGAGAATGACAAGTGCTCCTGAGACCAAACACAATTCAGGCAACAGGTGAGCCACACTGCCAAAGACTTCATTTAGTTTTTCTGTTAACACCTGACTAGTCACCTCCATTTATTTTGTGTTTTCTAAGATCAGTGTCAAATTTTGCTTGCCTTGCTCCTGCACAAATTCCACAAAACTCATAATCGTTTCATTAGACAAGTCTAAGATAAGGCCAGGGAAAATTCCGAAAATAAATATCATCGCCATCAGAGGCACAAACATGAGGTACTCCCGAGTTGTAAGATCAGGAAGTTTCCATTCTTCATTTTTGATCCAGTACTTTCCAAAAAACATCCGTTGGAAAGTCCAAAGAAAGTAGGCTGCTCCTAAAACCAATCCCAACACCCCAACTATGGGCATGAAAGTATCGATTACCTTTGATAACATAGCGCCATCAAAGGCTCCAGCTAACACCAAAAATTCCGCTATAAATCCACTGAATCCAGGCAGCCCTAAAGACGCAAAGAATGTAATCAATACAATGACAGTGAAATATGGCATGGCTGCCGCCAGTCCACTATAGTTTGAGATTTCTCTGTCTTTGGTTCTGTCATAAATCACTCCTGCGATCAAAAACAATGCAACTGAAATCAGGCCATGACTGAACATTTGGAAAATAGAACCAGCAATACTTTGTGTCGTAATGGCTGCCAAACCTAGCATCACAAATCCCATGTGAGAAACGGACGAGTAAGCAATCAAACGCTTTAAATCTGTTTGTGCCATAGCAACCAAGGCGCCATATATTATGGCGATGATTCCAAACAAACCAATCCACCAGCCGAAGTAATGCGCTCCTTCTGGAAAAATACTGTAGGCTATTCTGTAAAATCCATACCCTCCTATTTTCAGCAATATACCAGCCAACACTACCGATATCGGCGTTGGAGCCTCCACGTGAGCATCAGGCAACCATGTATGTATGGGAACCGCTGGTAGCTTAATAGCAAACCCAATCAAAACAAACAGGAAAGCCCATAATCTGTAGGAAAGTCCTAAAAGCGTATCTGTGCTTGTAATAGAAAGTACAGAATCAGGTATAAAGTTGGTATTGTCCATCATCAACATTAGGTCAAATGAATGGATGTCAATTTCAGGGTCGGGGGTAATAACAGAGATACTGAGTGCTATCATTACGATCAATATAAATATCGATCCAACCAATGTATATAGGTAAAATTTAATCGAAGCATATTCTCTTCTTACTCCTCCCCACAAGCCAATCAAAAAGTACATTGGCAACAACATAAATTCGAAAAACAAGAAGAATAAAAAGAAATCAAGTGCCAGAAAACATCCAAATACACTTGCTGTTAATATTAGGTACAAGGAAAAGTACCCTTTGAGATTTTCTTTGATATTCCAGGAAGATATTACCCCAATGAGCAGTACAATGGCGGAAAGCAATACCATGGATATACTCAACCCGTCCACTCCCAAATAATATTGTATGGAAATGGCCGATGTGGAACCAATACTCAAATTAATCCAGTCCATTTTCTCCACAAATTGAAGGCTTTCACTGCCAATTCCTGCTTGGGATGCATCAAACCCTGAAAGTAAAATCAATGTAAGAATCAATTCGACCACCAATGTTCCTAGAGTAACCCACTTGTATAATCCCGAATTGGCTTTAGGAATAAATAATAGTACAACCCCAGCTATAAGAGGTATGAAAATAAGCAGCGACAATAAATGACTTTCTATCATTTTCTTAACTTATGATTTTAAAATAATACTATTAATACCAGCACAATTCCCAAAACAGCCCAAACAAAATACATCTGAATCCGACCGTTTTGAAATCCTCTTGCGACATTCCCTAAGCTACCGGAGGTAGTTGTAATCAATTTGATTACTCCATCGACGATATACTGATCAAACCATCCTAGAATTTGCGAAACTACTACATTCAACACTCCTATTCCATTGACAAGACCATCGACATACTTTCTATCAAAATGACTTGCATACATGCGTACTTTCATAATGGGTTTCACCACCAAAATGCTGTGTACATTATCCAAATACCAATTGCTTGAAGACAGTCCTCCCAGTAAATCATATAGTTTACTTAGAAAATGCTGGGCTTTCTTTTTGTAAAAAAGCAAATAGGCGACAAATAAGCCTAAAACAGCCAAACTGGAGGAAACTATTCCAAGTATAACCGGATTGATGAGGTGCTCGCTTCCTACACTGCCTTTGTACCTTAATATTTCTAAAAGAAAAGTATCGGCATGAAATGGGTTGATGGAATAAACAAACCAAAAAGAAAGAGAAGCAAGCAATAATATCGGAATGGCGACATACCAAGATTCTTTTTGCTTTGGATCAGTCCAATTGGGCTTACCAAAAAAGACTAGAAAATATTGTCTCCCCATGTAAGCGGCTGTCATAAATACACTAATAAAAGCGAAAAGAGGCACAAGAACTTTCCAACCGATTCCGCCCATCGAACTGTAAGTAATCCACTCCAACACACCACTTAATATGGCTTCTTTGGAAAAGTACCCTGAAAAGAAAGGCAAACCACACAATGCCAGCATAGATATGGTGTATGCGATAAACGTAAACGGAACGTGATTTCTCAGCCCACCCATTTTATACATGTTCTGTGCATCACTTTCATGATGTAAAAAGTGAATCACACTACCAGCACATAGAAATAAACAAGCTTTGAAAAAGGCATGAGTTACCAAGTGAAAAAAGGCAGCATCTGGCGACCCCACTCCAATACTCATGACCATATACCCCAATTGAGATACGGTAGAAAATGCCAATACTTTTTTGATGTCGTTTTGAGCAAACGCTGCAAATGCCCCCATGAATGCCGTGATGGCTCCAATGATGGCTATAATATCCAAAACAGGTATACTCATCAATGGAAAAACACGGACAAGCATAAAAACACCTGCTGCCACCATGGTAGCAGCATGAATAAGCGCCGAAACAGGCGTAGGGCCAGCCATTGCATCGGGCAGCCAGGTCTGCAGTGGAAATTGTGCTGATTTACCCATTGCTCCTAAAAACAAGCCTAGTCCCATCACCATCAACCATCCTTTGGATATACCTATGGACGGATCTGGCTTTCCGAACTCAGAAAATTCACTCCACAAATAAGGCAGCTCGAATGAATGAAAAAACACAAAAACGACAAACAGTCCAATCAAGAAACCTATATCTCCCACCCTATTGACAATAAATGCCTTAAATGAGGCTTTGGGAGGTTCTTCATTTTGAAACCAAAAACCAATCAAAAGATAGGAAGAGAAACCTACCAATTCCCAAAACACAAAAGTGAGGAACAGGTTAGAAGACAATACAATCCCGTACATGGAAAATGCAAAAAGTCCTAAAAAAGCAAAATACCTGCCTTTTGCTTCATCATGCTTCATGTACTCCAATGAAAATACATTCACTAGCAAAGCAATAAGTGACACCACTCCAATCATCACAAGCGATAGCTTATCCAATAGGATGCCTACATTGTATGTGAACTCACCTACCGTGAACCAAGGCATGGAATAATACAGTGCACTTCCATAATGAGATATGATCACCTCCACTGCCACAAAGAATACAGCAGCCGAAACGGCTGTAGAGAATAGTGCGGCAAAGTCTTTATTTTTCAAGAAACCAGCGACAAAAAATGCCACTAGAGGAAGTATTGGAATCAACAATACCAACCACATTTGGTCTATATGAACAGTTTCAATAGCCATCATCCATTCAGTTGGTTTACTTCATCTAGATCCGAGGTACTGTAGTGTTGGTACACTTTATAAATGATCGCAAGAGCAACAGCAGATTCTGCTACTGCCACTACTATGATAAACAAAGAAAACATTTGGCCTGCCAGGCTAGGGTCATTTTGGGAAAAAGCCACAA
>CAXBNB010000313.1:0-5581 GCA_963976505.1 uncultured Reichenbachiellaceae bacterium | reverse complement strand
ATTCCCTAAAGGATTTAAAGAAATAAAACCTTATTTGAGAATGACTCCTCAACCAAATTTATAATATACCAAAAGTCAAAACAATTACGAACTACCGATGAAATTTCATCAGTAGTTCGTAATTTTCATTTATGGTTACATCGGATCAAGACGAGTTCAATGCAGAGTTGCTGCTCAGGCGTATCGCCGAAGGGATGATACCCATGCACAACCTCCTAGGCATAGAGCTGGTTCACATCGAACCTGATTTTGTATCTTTCAAGATCCCCTTCAACGAAAAATTAATAGGAGACATCCTGAACAGGCGAATTCATGGCGGGATCATCTCAGCAGCCATGGATGCCGTGGGAGGAGCTGTTGCCATGCTCAACTTCAAAAGCTTCGAGGACCACCTCTCTACCATCAACATCACAGTCAACTACCTCCGGCCTGCATTTCAAAAAAACCTCATCATAGAAGGGCGGAGCATCAAGAATGGTGTACGCATAATCTTCACCGAGATGAAAGCCTATCATGAAGGGGAAGTCGAAAAAACAATAGCCACAGGCTCTGCTTCTTATAGCTACAAGCAGAAGTAAAAGTATCTTAAGTTGGGTGAGGCTATATATGGATTGGTTAAGATTTATCTTGGAGTGCAGAAAACATCCACACATTTTCACTCTTTTTGGTTTTAGTGTGCCAGAATTACAATTAAAAAAACAAATTCTCTTCTCATAGATAAAAACTAATTATCGGCAGCAAATTTACTTTGATGCCAAAATATAGTTTTGTACATTTGATTAACTTAAGACAAAACTATCGCACAGAACAAACTCCATATTGAAAACTTAAAGCATCAATTTCAATCAGAAATGACGTTTTCGAGTGCTGACTTGATGGAATTCTATCGAACTTTTGAGCCAGAAGTGAAAAAGACTACTGTCAACTGGAGGATATACAATCTCGTACAAGAAGGAATATTGAATAGAGTTGGTAGAGGGAGGTTTTCGCTCGAAAAAAGTGATGACTACATCCCCGAAATGTCAAATGAACTTAGCTCCGTTTATGAAAAGATGAAGTCAGACTTTCCCTTTTTGACAGTTTGTCTTTGGAGTACTTCGGTGCTTAATGAGTTTATGCTTCACCAACCTGGAAGATATTACCAACTAATAGAAGTTGACAAGGATGCCATGGAAAGTGTCTTCTATTACTTAAAGGACAGAAACTATTCCGTATTCATGGAACCTTCCGAACAGCTAATTAGACGATATATGAATGATAAAAAAGATCCATGGATAGTTAAATCACTGGTGTCTGAAGCTCCTATTCAACATGTCAATGGTATTCCCACAGTTACAATAGAGAAATTACTTGTTGATATATTCTGTGATCCCGTAATATTTAATGCTCAGCAAGGATCTGAAATGAATCAGATATTTAATGAGGCATTTGAGAAATACACTATCAGTGAAAGTAAAATGTTGCGCTATGCGAGTAGAAGAAGAAAAAAACAGGAACTGGATAGTTATTTAAATGAAACATCTAAATATCGGCGGAATATATGATTTACTGTCACTAATTTGAAATGATAAGTAATGACTCATTACATATTGATTGGATTACCAAAGTATCATCGGCAAACAGAAAGGCTGATAAAATACTTGTGGAGAAGGTTATTAGAGCCTTAATGCTTTTGGAGGGGTTGGTCAAACAGAATTTGGATTTTGTTTTTAAGGGAGGTACTGCCCTAATGTTAATTCTAGATTCATCAAAAAGGCTTTCTATAGATATTGACATTATTATTGAAAATGAACCTAAAAATTTGGAAAGGATTTTTATAGTATTGCTCAAAGAACAAGGTTTTACAAGGTTTGAACTTCAAGAACGCAAAACTTCAACTAGCATTCATAAAGCTCACTACAAGTTTTTTTATCAACCCATCTATAAAACTTATGCTGCAGAGGAAAGTATACTGCTAGATATTTTATTCGAAAATGTAGCTTATACTAAAATTAATAAGGTTCCTATCAATTCCAAGTTGCTACTTTTAAAAGGAGATCCAATTGAAGTGAATGTCCCTTCTGTAGAAGATATTCTGGGTGATAAGTTGACAGCCTATGCTCCAAATTCTACTGGCATTCCCTACTTTAAGGGTGAAACCAGTATGAGTATGGAAATAATGAAGCAGCTATATGACGTTGGAAACCTAGTGGATATTGCTGAAGATGGTGTACTTGTTAAACAGACTTTTGAAAATTTTGCGGCAACCGAACTTGCATATAGAAGTCAATCAAAATTGACAGTTGATGATGTCTTAGATGATATTTACCAAACCTCACTATGTATAGTAAGCAGGGGTGCCGATGGAAAAGGTGATTTTGATCATCTGCAAACGGGCATCCAACGAGTTTCTAGATTTATCTTCTCAGAATCATTTCACATTGATAGAGCAATCACTTTTGCCTCAAAGGCTGCATATGTTTCGGCTTTGATCAAATCTAACAAAAAGGTGATTGAGAAATTTAAGAATCCAGCGGTCATGAAAGACTGGAAGATTGGAGAGCCGTTTTGGCCAAGATTGAATCGATTGAAAAAATCAAATCCAGAAGCATTTTTCTACTGGTACAAAATATTTGAATTAACTGCAGAAAGGAATTAATGGGAAGACCACCTATCTACCATCAACATCACCGTAAACTACCTCCGACCAGCATTTCAAAAAAAACCTGATCATAGAAGGGTGGAGCATCAAAAATACAGTACGCGTAATCTTCACCGAGATGAAAGCCTATCTCGAAGGGGAAGCCCACAAAACAATAGCCACAGGCTCTGCTTCTTATAGCTACAAGCAGAATAAATACCATCATTTACTTTTTTATACTCCCTAAAAGGGTCGTCATTTATGCGACGACAATAGAGTAAATAACTTAATAATTATTAGTTTTAAGAAAAGTATAGTGTATATGATAAGCACTGCGATACTCAAATATTATATCCAGTTATCTTCTGAACACACAATGAGTTAACTCCTAAAAAAATGGCTTGAACTTTATCAACTTAAATTCTAAAAGATTACTGCTAATTGAACAATCTACATGCCTCATCTTCTTATGATGTCGACAATAAAACACAACTTGCTAAATAAAGATACTTGCTGTTAATTAGCTTTTATTCATGAAAATTATTGACTACCATTTTTGCTTAATATTTAACTTTTGTAAAAAACATGCTAGAGGCAGATTAAATATCCCTCATGTTATGTCTATTTTTTTAATGTCAATCATGTTTATGATAAATCTGATGACATTATTAATGGTTTTTGACATTGAACATACTGTGTTGATCTGTCAGATAAGTCTTGCTGCGCTAATAATCTTTTTTTATCGAAGATATATTGGTCATCTAAAATATGAGAGTATTGATTGTGTCTCACTTCCATATTTTTGGCTGATAGAACTTTTTTATTTTATTGGTTCATTTTTCATTCCATTTTATGTGTAATCCAATTTAAAGTTCATACGAGTCTCTATATCAAACACCAAAAAAAGGAGATAACATTGTGTAGGCACGAATGTCCATATGTTCTGCCCGAACCAACATCACCCCTCCATACGAAATTTCTGGAAGACCGATAACGAATTTGTGGTAGCTGGCAGTCTAAACTTGGGTAAATGACTAAACAGACACTTGTGGATGTGTGCGGATTGGCTATCTTTCTGCCTTAATCAAGCTGTGAGGGCACATCGTCCTACACAGGCGTCACGTCTCAACTAATCAATAAATGAAAAGCATGGCACTAATTGGTAAAATATTTCTTTTGTTTCTTTATCTAGCGGCCACATCTCCAGCTATCTGTCAAACGGTATCCTATGAAATAAAGCGGGATTCAGTATGGATAGACACTTCAAATGGCAAGATTTTCGGATTGCTTTTTCAGCCAGTTGGTATTGAAATAAGGAAAACCCCAGCCATTTTATGTTTGCAGGGAGGAGGTGTTGTAGGGCTAGCCAACTATATTTATGAATCGAGATTTTTTGCTAAATATGGCATCACATCTCTTGTCTGTGATAAATCTGGTGCAGGACTATCAGAATCACAAAAAAGCTGGAGGCAACAAAGCTTTAAAGAGAAGACCGATGAGTACATGGAACTATTTGCCTGGCTATCAAATTACGAAGGAATAGATAGTAGTTTGGTTGGAGTTCATGGGATGAGCGAAGGAGGTCGATTAGCACTCAATATGGCCATAAGGAATCCGGAAAAAATTGCTTTTGTCAACGCTGTTTCCGGCCCGACTGCCTCGTATAAAGCAAATCAACTCTATGCCATTTACAATCATTTGCATACACAAAATTTGGATTATGTAACTATTGCTAATGCCTTGTATGTTTGGAATAAGTACTTCGATGATATTGGCAAAGGAGAAATTTCAGAGAAAACACTAGCTCTTATTAATGAGCTGATCGCATTGGATCCTGACTTAAGGTATCGACCTGACAACTCTGGCGAGCTGCCTTCCAGACCGCTATCAAAGGATATTCATTTTACGATGGAAGGAAGTTTAGAAAACATAAAATGTCCAGTGTTGCTTCAATACGGAGCATTGGATGTGCTGGTAGATCCTATAAAATCTCTTTCTTTAATTCCTGAAAAACCTAATTTTGAAATAAAAAAGTACGAGAATACAGGCCATTCGATGAACTTAGAAAATGGAGATATTAATCCTCTATTTCTAGAGGACAAGTTAGTCTGGATTCAACGTTTACTACGCAATGAATAATTTGACCACATACATTGTAGATTCCTTCACCAACGAACCGTTTAAAGGAAATCCTGCGGGTGTTTGTATCCTTGAAACTAAGCTTGATGACAGCCTGATGCTTTCCATTGCTAAGGAGCTTGGCTTATCGGAAACGGCATTCGTTTTAAAAAGTAGTGCGAATGAGTATGAGATAAGGTTTTTTTCTCCAGTTATGGAAATCCCATTGTGTGGTCATGCTACGATGGCAGCTGCAAAAGTTGTCTATGAACAACACCCTGAACTAGAAACAATCCATTTTACAAACATTCAGCAATTGGATTTGAAAATTGAGAGGGATGAGCAGCAGATTGTAATGACATTTCCAGTCTATTCAACCCTTCCAGCGGAGGCACCAAAAGCGCTGCTTGGAGCCCTAGGGATAGAAAAAGTAATCAATTCAGTGTTCAATGATGAAATGAAGATCCTTCTTGTAGAAATTGACGACTGCAACGTGCTGAGAAACCTAAACCCTGATTTTGAAGCCCTCAAGAGCTCGCATGATTCAATAAATGGAGTGCTCATTACAGCTATTGCTGAAAATCCCGAATTTGACTTTGCGTCTCGGTACTTTTGGCCTTGGAGTGGCACCAACGAAGATCCGGTCACTGGTGGGACACATACTTTTCTTGCTAAATATTGGGCGAACCGATTGAAAAAACGGAAGATGAAATCCTTTCAATGCTCAGAAAGAACCGGGACTATGGAAGTTGAAATTTTAAATAATGACTGGTTGACAATTAAAAGTACCGCCAGAATAGTTTTTGAAGGAAGGTTGAGGATTTAAATAGAGTGCAACATGAC
>CAXBNB010000312.1:0-5618 GCA_963976505.1 uncultured Reichenbachiellaceae bacterium | reverse complement strand
ACCCGGCGAACGGGTAGGATATCAGCCTGCCAGTCAATGGGGACATTATACAGGAGCCATGATGTTTCATTTGGCAGAAGCGGCTTTGGCAAGAAAAACAAATGTGAAGGAAGTACCTGCCCCAACAGAAATTGGCGGTTATACCATCCAGTCGGACGACAGGTTCTCGACTTTTACAGCCAATGCTGGAGGCATGCAGGTTGTGATTAACCTACGAGGAGCTTCAGTACCCAAATACAACAAATATTGGACACCTCTTGGAGGAATCCGTTTTTCGAAAAGCAATTGGGACGATCGATTGGGTCCGTCGGATGGAGAAGCCAATTTCATTGACGATACTTTTTCCCAATCGCCAATGGGCATCAAAGAATCATTCGGGACGGTATTTCCTTATTCAGCACTCACTTTCGGGCCAGCTTGGATAGAAAAAGGCAATTGGATAAGACTGGCAGACAAAGCCTTGACCTTTCGGGGAAATGTAGTGACGGAGTTCGTACATCCATTGCTCGTGAAGTTTAGAGTGACTTATGCAACGATTACTGGCCATTCTGGACCTGTTTTTCATCAGGAGTTTATAATCACACCCGATGGTGTGATGACCTACTTGTCCAGCCCACAGGATGTTCCGTTTGGACTCACTGTGCCTTTGCTTACCAATGATGGAACTGAATTGGAGACTAAAATATCAGGTGGAATTGCATCTACAGGCTATCCAGGGTCGGGCGACACTCAAAATTTCATAGGTCTCAATCAAGATGCAGTTGTAGCTCAAGATGGTGATGCTATCAGAAGCACTTATGGTGATTTGCTGCCAGTGAAGTTTCAATCAGCTGACAAAAAGCAAATGGTGTTTATCTTTCCAAAATCTAAGCCTGACCCCAAAGCACAGGAGGTGAAATCAAGTTTTACATTAACAGAAAATGGATTTTCTTCTGTCTTGGGCAAAGTGGAGGGCACTATGTATATAGGAAGAAACAGTGCCGGTGGTTTTGGAGATTCCCTCGACCTCAATGAGGATGGAAAACCTGACCTGACATTCAATAAAGAATGTGGCTTTATTGCACAATTGAAAAATGGAAAGATCATCTCCGTTGAGACGGATACAACCGTGGATATGACATTTAATGGAAAGAGGTACGTTACAAAACCTTATGTGCCCATCTTTAAGTTATAACATTTATTTCCATTTAAATGGACAAAGTTTCTATTTCATACTATTGGTACAGTATGCTCTTAGGGCGCGTGTTTAGCCATTTCCGCCTTTGTTGGACTTGTGTCCAACAAACCCTCTCTTGCGCGGAAGTTATTTCCGTGCCTTACAGGTAATAGCAGGCTGTTTTCAATGTTTTATTAAGTCAGGGGTTTGCAGCTTTGAAAAAGCTTGTTGGATGTAGTAATGATAGAGTGAGGGCACGGAAATAACTTCCGCGCCAGAGGTGCCTACCTGATATATTGAATGTTTGAAGGTCACAAGACCTGCAAAAGCGACTAGGTGTTTGCTTTATGAGATGTCTGCCTGTGCAAACATGACAATAATAAACTGATTTGATTAATTCGAGTGTGTTTGGTTTTTTAGGATGTGCATGGCAAGTGAAAAAGTATCATCGCTTAATTTTTTTTTACTTAGTTCTGAAATGCTCACCAAAGGACTTCTTTTTATGTTTGGATGGCCAACAAGGTGCAGGTCACATTGTATAATAGTTTTGGCTATAGGGTTTTGCTGATCAATGTTGTAGGCATGGTTGAATGCTTTTTTATACAGCCCATAATTGCACCAGTTTTCTGATAGTTTGTTGATAGCTAAAAAGTATCTTGTCAATGATTGCTTATTTCCGTTAGATATGGTGCAATCTTTAGGGTCAAGGTCAGACAGATTGGTATCCGTATAGAGTGCCCACAATTTTAATATTGACTTGTGGTTTTTCTTTTCACCACTATAAAATATATCAGATTTGAATTTTGTGGAGATGATCATAGTTCTTCCAGAGGTGACGGTCCTAACCAATGATTTGAGGTTGGAAATACATGATGGCTCTAGAAAGAAGTTTTTGGCACTTTTACCGGCAATCGTTATTAAGTGTATCATGCTGCATGAACTAGTAGAAATAACCTGATTTCGATTGTAAGAGTATTCCAAACATAGCAATCACTATGCTTGGAATACATCATTTTAAAAATCAATCTTACATTGCTGCTAAGCCAGATCAAAGCGGTCTAGGTTCATCACCTTGTCCCAAGTTGCTACAAAGTCTTTTACAAACTTATCTTGAGAGTCCGCACATCCATACACTTCGGCAATGGCTCTTAGTTCTGAATTGGAACCGAAAATTAGGTCAGCTCGAGTTCCTGTCCACTTGAGTGCTCCTGTGGCACGATCACGACCTTCAAACATGTCTTGTGCATCCGATGTAGCTTTCCAAGTTGTCCCCATATCGAGTAAATTGAGGAAAAAGTCATTGGTAAGTGCTTCCGGACTATTGGTGAATACCCCATGTTTCGATCCATCGAAATTCGTGTTGAGCACACGCATGCCTCCCAATAATACGGTCATTTCGGGAGCAGAAAGTGTCAATAGTTGAGATTTGTCCAGTAGCATTTCTTCTGCAGTTGTTTTGTGTTGTGCTGCAAAGTAGTTGCGGAATCCATCAGCCGTAGGTTTTAGCGCCTCAAACGATTCTACATCGGTTTGCTCCGCTGAGGCATCAGCTCTACCGGGAGTGAAAGGGACAGTTACATCATGACCCGCATTTTTGGCTGCCTTCTCAACGCCTGCACATCCCGCCAAGACGATCAAATCAGCTAAAGAAACTTGCTTGCCGAAATCTTTTTGAATGCCTTCAAGCGTTCCCAATACTTTTGACAGTTGACTTGGGTTGTTTACTTTCCAGTCTTTTTGTGGTGCCAGGCGAATGCGAGCTCCATTGGCTCCACCTCGTTTGTCTGACCCTCTAAAGGTAGAGGCTGATGCCCATGCGGTAGAAACCAACTCTGAAACAGAGAGACCTGACGCCAGTATTTTGGTTTTTAGTGCTGCAATGTCTTGATCATTAATCAATTCATTTGATGCAGCTGGAATGGGATCTTGCCAAATCAACGCTTCTGAAGGCGCTTCTGCTCCTAAATAACGAGCCAAAGGCCCCATATCGCGATGCGTTAATTTAAACCAAGCCTTGGCAAATGCATCAGCAAATTCTTCAGGGTTTTCATAAAAATGCCTTGAGATTTTCTCATAAGCAGGATCTACTTTCAAGGCTAAATCTGTGGTAAGCATAAATGGCGCGTGCTTCTTAGCTGGATCGTGTGCATCTGGTACAGTTCCTGCACCTCCATTGTTCTTAGGCTTCCACTGATGTGCACCAGCAGGGCTTTTGCCGAGTTCCCATTCAAATTCAAATAGGTTTTCGAAAAAATTGTTGCTCCATTTAGTAGGAGTTGTAGTCCAGGCGCCTTCCAGTCCACTCGTAATGGTGTCGGCACCTTTTCCACTGCCAAAGCTATTTTTCCATCCTAGGTTCATTTCTTCCATAGTGGCACCAGCAGGCTCAGGCCCCACATATTTTACAGGATCAGCTGCACCATGGGTTTTTCCAAAAGTATGTCCACCTGCAATCAATGCAACAGTTTCATAATCATTCATGGCCATTCTGCCGAAAGTTTCGCGAATGTCAAAAGCCGCTCCAAGCGGATCAGGCTGTCCCTTTGGTCCTTCTGGGTTTACATATATCAATCCCATATGTGAAGCGCCAAGTGGATTCTCCAATTCACGCTCTCCACTATATCTTTTGTCGTCACCCATCCACTCGCTTTCCGAACCCCAATAAACATCCTCCTCAGGCTCCCAGACATCTTCTCTTCCTCCGGCAAAACCGAATGTCTCAAATCCCATAGACTCCAGGGCACAGTTGCCAGCCAAGATCAGCAGGTCAGCCCATGAGATTTTATTGCCGTATTTCTGTTTGATTGGCCAAAGCAGCAGGCGTGCTTTGTCAAGGTTTGCATTGTCGGGCCAACTATTGAGCGGGGCAAAACGCTGTGAACCAGAACCCGCACCACCACGGCCATCTTGGATGCGGTAAGTTCCAGCACTGTGCCAGGTCATACGAATGAAGAAGGGCCCATAATGGCCATAATCTGCCGGCCACCAATCTTGAGATTCAGTCATCAGGTCGAACAGGTCTTTCTTTATGGCTTTTAAGTCCAATTTCTTGAATTCTTCGGCGTAGTTAAAGCCCTCATCCATAGGATTTGCTAGGGATGAATTTTGACGAAGAATTTTTAAATTTAATTGATTGGGCCACCAGTCACGATTGCTTGTGCCACTGCCGGCACTTTGCTTAATGGCTCCACTATGAAAAGGACACTTACCTTCACCGTTATTATTATTTTCCATTTTTGAATATTTTTATTTGTTAATTGAATATTCTATAAAGCTGCTCATAATTTTCTTATTATTCAAATCAATAATTCTTATACTTGTATAACTAATCATTATATGACATTACAACAATTTGAATACATAATAGCTTTGGACGAATACAGGCATTATGTACGGGCGGCTGAGCATTGTTTTGTATCCCAACCCAACCTGACGATGCAGGTACAAAAGCTGGAAGAGGAAATTGGGGTTAGGATTTTTGATCGTGAAAAAAAACCACTCCAACCGACTGTAATTGGAAAAGAAGTGATCGTTCGTGCCCGACAAATACTGCGGGAGTCTCGGCAGCTCAAGGAATTTGTGAATCATGAAAAGGAATCTATGGAAGGTGACTTTACGGTCGGTATCATTCCCACCCTTGCACCCTATTTATTACCCCATTTTCTTCCTTTATTTATGAAAGAAAATCCCAAGGTGCATTTGAAAATACAGGAACTTCAAACCAGTCAGATCATTTCTCATCTCGAAAATGGAATTATCGACCTGGGTATTTTGGTCACACCGCTAAATGTGGCTTCCATCAAAGAGGTCCCGATATTCTATGAGCCATTCCTTCTTTACCTGCCCGAAAATCACCGATTCTTAAATGAAAAGCTCATGCTGGCAGAGGACCTTGATCCGAGCGAAGTGTTGGTTTTGGCAGAAGGACACTGTTTTAGAGAGCAGGCGCTTTCTATTTGCAAGGATTCAAAATATGGATCATCTATAGGCTTTGAGTATCAAAGTGGCTCTATCGAGGCATTGAAGAGACTGGTTCAAAACGGAGTAGGCTATACGCTGGTGCCTGAGCTGTCGGTCATGGATGAACTCAAATCTGTTCATATCAGGAGGTTTGCCAATCCCGAGCCTGTGCGAGAGGTGAGCATTGTAGTTCACAGCAGTTACATCAAAGAATCTGTAATTAGTAGGCTCAAAGAAACGATACAAAAGGTCATTCCAGAGCGGTTTTTAGTGCAACAATCCGTCGTAGCATTCGATTGGAATTGATGCTTTGGGTTTATTGATCCTTGATATGTTTTTTTGTAATGCAAGCAGGAACACCTGTGATAGCGAAGAAATAAAATCAAATAATTCATTAGATTTGAAAAGTATAATGCGTATATCACGCACAGTGCGTGATACTCAAATGTTAGAATTCATTTAAATATCGTCGAGGACATTTCACCGCTTTTAGAAACGATTG
>CAXBNB010000311.1:0-5619 GCA_963976505.1 uncultured Reichenbachiellaceae bacterium | reverse complement strand
ATCAAAGCCACCAAAATCATTAGAATACCTACATTTTTAATTTGTTTCATAATATTTGTTTTTAATTAATGTTAATTTTTATCTGATTATATTTATAACTTTTTGATAACCTCCTTTAATTTATCCCTTACCTGCGTAGCTACTTCGTTCAATACTTCATTCTCTACTGCTCTCATAGAAGCTGCGGGATCTACCGCAGAAACTTCTATTATTCCTTTTTCTCTTTCCTGAACAATAACATTGCAAGGAAGCATGGTGCCAATTTTATCTTCTGCTTGGAGTGCCTTATATGCAAAAGGAGGATTGCAAGCACCCAGGATTCTGTAATTATAGAAATCTACATCGAGCTTTTTCTTTAACGTAGTTTTAACGTCTATTTCCTAAGTACATGACAAAAATTGAAACATATGTTTTAAGTCGCTAATTATCAATAGTTTTATGGTTTTGGATGTTTCAGACCTGCCAGGTTTTCAAAACCTGGCAGGTCTCAATTTCCGTTAATATACCGAACCCTTCTTTTTTCAATTCTTCGGTAACTTTTTCGATGGCCTCATCGAAACTTACATTGGTCAATGTTTTTTCAAAATAGTAACTCATTTTCTTTTATTTTAATTATTAGTACGCCTTTTCATTTAGTGATAAATATTGTGTCATATCCTGGTTTGCTCCATACTATTGCTTTTATAATCGTTGTACAGGAAGCCCCATTGTTATCCAATCATGCATTCCTCCTCTGTAATATAAAATTCTATTAGCTGGAAAACCTGCGTTCAAGAGGTTCTTTATAGCTGTTGACGATTGTGGGCATTGTGGGCCATTACAAAAAAATATATTGGGATAGGTTTTATCCAACTCATCCATTCTTCCTGCCAACTCATCATAGGGAATACTTTTTGAACCAGAAATATTTACCCCATGGGTTGTATTTACTTTTCGTGTATCAATAATGGATAGATTCATTTTTTGGTGATGATATACTTCCAGTTCTCCAATTGTTAGTACATCTTGTGCAGCCTGCATTGGCTGAATACTGCCCCATGTTGTATCAACCTCCACTAACCCAGATTCTGAGCCTATGCCTTTTGGAACCATAAAATTTTTAGCTCTTTTCGGAGTCCTGATTTTTGATATGTCCTTATCCCTTATTTTTAGTTCGTTTATTATATTTAACATTTTCTTCATCACTGTAGACTTCACTTTTCCATCCACGATCAACATGGGTGAATGCTTTATATGATATTTTTCAAGTAATTCAGGATGCTCCTCAAAATAAACCACCTTATAGGGTAGCCAAGCGTTTTGAAGTTGACGCTCAAGAAGAGACCGATGTGGGCAAGTCTTGGTTGCTGCTATTAAAATTTCCATAAAAGGTATTTCTAATTAATTTTACTGTTAAAAATATTCTATTTCTCAAGTTATCAAGTCATCTACTACTCTTCCAATGCTCTTTTTCTTTCTTCAAACTCTTCTTTAGAAATATCGCCTGCGGCATACTTTCGCCTTAAAATATTCAAGGAGGAATCTTTCCCTTTTTTGTTAATCAGATATGGTTTTAGTACCAAAAAGATTACGATTAACACTATGACCCAAAAGAGCCACCAAAATCCGTGCATTCCAAAATAATGCCAATTGTTGTTACATTCGTCCCACATGATTTTTAAATTTTTAGTTATGAAATATTTTAAAATTAAGTATTGTTGGATGACTTAAATACGATATTAATTACCATAGTTCACTTTTTACTGTCGATATACATCCTTCAATAATCTTCTCCTAGACTGTCTCAAACATTTGCAAATACTATTACAATTGTACTTCACGCTTTTTACACTCTTGCGGCCAGAAGACCGTTTGCAACAGCAATGATTTCGGAAACTTCGTGAAACAGAACTGCTATCGCTATGCTTGCGATTCCGAGTATTGCGGATGGGATAAGCACAGCTAAAATCAACAGGGAAAAAACAATGTTCCGAATGCTTATGGCTTTTGCTTTTTTGCCAAGCTTTATGGCCTCGAGTAATTTTGTAAGGTCATCGGCCATAAGCGCTACATCTGCTGCTTCTATGGCGGCATCTGTTCCGGCAACGCCCATTGCAATTCCAACCGTTGACCGTACCAATGCAGGAGCATCATTATCACCTTCCGTCATTTCAGTCTGTTCATCATCCATCATATCACCGTGGTTCTGGTTTTAATTTTGCCGGTTATTATTACACGCAGTGGCAAAAAAACCAATCAGTAGGACCATTAACATCTTTAGAATTTGATTTTTTGTGTTCTTCATAATTTAATGTTTTGACGTTCAACTTCATTTAGAGCTTTTTGCAATTGCTCTTTAGCCCTCTTCCCGATTACTTGGAGTTTTTCATTATCAGCTATTTCCAATACGGCCAACGGGTCGGTTACGGCTATTTCAAGCACGCCATCTTCTCCAGTTTCCTGAATGATGATATTGCAGGGAAGCATGATACCCACTTTGTTTTCTACGGACAGTGCATCTATCGCTAATTCAGCATTGCACATGCCTAAGAGTGTATATCGCCTGATGTCTTCATCAAGGTTTTTTTTAATATGATCCTGTAAGTCAAAGTGCATGACTATCTCAAAACCATTATTTTCAAAAGCCTTTTTGGAATAATCGATAGCTTCCTGAAAGGTCATGGAACCGAACCTCTTGCTGATGCAATAGCTGGTCTCCATGCTTTCCTTATAATTTTCCTCAGCTATTTTATTTTTATCGCTCATGACTGGGGGTTATAGACTTTCAATGACTGATTTCAATTTGGATTGAATTTCTTGGGCTATTTCAGACAGGCCCTCGTTTTCTACAGCCTGCATGGAGGCCACCGGATCCACTGCTGCGACCTCAATCCCTTCATCAACTTGCTGTACTATTACATTGCAGGGCAGCATCGCTCCAATTTTATCCTCGGCTAGTAATGCTTTGTGCGCAAAAGGAGGATTGCATGCCCCCAGGATTTTGTAAGGCCGAAAGTCTTCATCCAGCTTTTTCTTCAGCGTTTCTTTTACGTCAATTTCAGTAAGGATACCAAACCCTTCTTCTTTCAGGGCATCTGTTACTTTTTGTATCGCTTCTTCGAAGCTTGCATGTGTCAGTGTTTTTTCGTGATAATATTTCATGTTTTTATAATTTTTATTGGGAGTAATTTTCGCTGTGCTCATTAAATTCATTAATCGCTTCACTTAGATCATAAACTGTAACCTCAGTAAACTCAGTTGAGAGTATACTCGAACCTGCTGCCGATCGATATCCACCGGCACAGTGAACGACTACAGGCTTGTGATCAGGAATTACTGTAATACGTTCTCTTAGTTCTGGTAAGGGTATATTGATGGCTTCATCGAAAATCTTGCCTTCAGCTACTTCAGATTTATTTCTGATGTCCAGTATGGTATAATCGTCAGGGTTTTGCTTAAAATCCTGTAGGTCTATCTCCTGATCAGCATACAGCTTATATTGTGGTAACTTATAGGTTATACCGACAATGCGACCTTCATAAGCTATTTTAGCTGCACGCCTAACCGCCTGTTGCAATTCTGCCTCATCAGAGGCTACCAGGTTGAAGCTTTCGTCCGGACCCACAATGGAACCCAACCAGGTCTCAAATTTGGAAGTGTCATCACCTAATTGAATATTAATAGACTGTTTTAAATGGCCTTTTTTAAACTTTTCCTGGTCTCTGACATCTATGATTAATGCCTTCTCATCAATTGTTTTAGCTTCATATATTTTTTGAATAGCTTCCTCTGGTGAGTCTATACCTTTTCGGTTTACCTCAACCTCGTAGGGGAAGTATTTTGGAATGAAAGCCTGACCATCCAGAAAATCAGTTATAAACTGATCCTTGTCTTTGATTTGAAAGGCCCAGTTAATACTTCTTTCCTTTCCTATTGTTGTTTGTAATTCTTCACCCATGTTTTTTCCGCAAAGCGAGCCTGGACCATGGGCTGGATATACAATAGTTGTATCATTTAATTTGTTGAACACATTATTGATAGTATCGTACATCATGCCAGCCAGTTCCTTCTTGCTAACCTGCATGTTACCGGTATCCTCTCTGAGGTCTGGTCGTCCAACATCACCCACAAATAAGGCGTCACCCGAAAAAACCGCTTTTTCAACACTGTTTTCAAGTAATAAATATGCGTTATGGTCAGGAGAATGACCGGGTGTAAATAAAGCGCGAAAGGTTAAATCTCCTATTCGGACTTCTTCATTGTGTCGCATGCGGATGTGTTTCAAAAACCGCCACAATTTTCCCATCGTGCCTTTTTGCAAAGTCCACGTAAGGTTGAATATCCCTGGCCGGATCCACCAGGGCTATTTGCCCAAGGCTTTCGATGGCGTAAGAGAGTTGCGATAACGCTTCATCATAAAACTGTTTTATCATCATAAAATTTTTATTGTTTTAAATTTATTATAGGGCTTCTGCTAGCCAAAGCCTGTAACATTTGTTACAGAGCCAAAGCCTTTTTCATTAAGAGGGCTTTTCACGAAAAAAGACTATGGCAATGACGAGGAAACCTACACCAGTAATAGCAGGTGGTAAACCTCCTATATCAATAAGAGAGGTAAAACATAATTAACGCAAGTACGATTAAAACAATGGCTATTAATCTTTTCATAATTCGGGTTTTTATTTTTATGGAAGCCATCAATTATTACTTTCCAACCTTAGGTCAGCCTATTATTCAGTCAGATTTCGTGTTTCTTCTTCAAGCAAGCCTTCAAACTCAGGCAAGGGCCTGTTTTTCTTTTCCTCTTCTGTTTCCACCGTACCATTTTCCCTGATATCGTTGATCAACCATTGCATTTCCATAATTTCCCTACGTTGCGCCTTGATAATTTCATCAGCGAGTTTCCTTACCCGTATATCCTTAATTTGAGCACGATCACTCGTTAAAATAGCTATTGAATGGTGTGGGATCATCCCTTCCATGTAGTCAACACCCGTGACAGTAACCTGACTTCTCACCAAACCAATACCACCGGCAATCAATACGATACCCGACCCGATGACCGCTATGTTTGCCCCTCGTTTTTTATACATATTCAGCATAAACAGGAGCATTATAATGATCATGGAACCGGCCATGATCAGCGTCATAAAAAGCCTTGTTTCACTAAACCAGAAGTGATCAATAATTTGATAAGAATTAGTGTACATTAAAAAGAACATTGCCACCATGGCGGTTGCAATCATTGCGAAAAATTTAGCATAGTTGTTGCCGTTTTTTTGATTGTTTTTCATTTTTTTGGTTTTATAAATTAATTGTTATATTCTTAAATAGTTTAAAATCAAAATCCTATAAAAGTCCTACTCATCCAAACGACCTGAATATTTATGAATACTAAGGCCTGTAAGAATGATATAATACGATTTTTCATAATGACCAGTTTTTTATGTCTATAAAAGCTGTTATTTCATTTACTCAAAGTTAATAAAACTGTTATAACTTTTTCATGCCTTTTTATAAGCCAAAAGGCGTAGCGCATTAGCCACGACTACCAAGGTGGACCCCTCGTGGAATGCCACGGCTATCCCTATGTTTGCCCAGCTCAAAATGGTAGCTGGTATTAGCAGTGCCACAACACCA
>CAXBNB010000310.1:0-5636 GCA_963976505.1 uncultured Reichenbachiellaceae bacterium | reverse complement strand
GATCTGGCACCTCCACTTCACTTATGATCGGCCCATTCGGACTATCAATTCTCAAAGAAACTTTAGTGCCGTTTGACATGGCTCTCAAGTTATAGGTAGCAGCCTTTAGCTCCGTCAGATCAATTTCCCTAAACACAATATAAGAGCCTGACTTCACTCCCTTAATGTAGCTGAATGCTCCCCCACTAGGACGAACTCTTGCTATATTGTTGTAACCATCATAATCTTCGGCTTGAAGTCTTGGGTTTCTTATGATAAGATTTTTTTGGTTTGTCAGCGCTGGCATTTCGTTGGCGCCTTTGTCTTTATACTTCACTGTAAGGATATAACTCGCTTGGTCATTGTCCACTGGGTGTTTATCAAATACCAACTCCCCAGAGGTGGCAGTAAGGCCCGAGGAAGAATTAGTATCCTCGTCAAGAGACAATATATACTTGACCATTTCCTGAGTCTCCGCCAAACTATGCTGTGGGTGAGCCGCCATCAAGCTATGCCCCCAAACGCCATTTCCTCCATCAATCACTTTCTGTCCGAGTTTTTTAATCTCCTTTGTACTGGAAGCATATCGCTCCGCTATGGCGGTATAACTTGGCCCAATGGATGTCTTTTTCATGTCATGGCATGATTTACAATCGCTTTCTTCGATCATATTTTTACCTTTCATGTATGGATTGAAAGCTATATTTTTCTCACCCAAAACAGCAAGGTCTTTGCCTTGAGGAATGTAATGAAATTGAATTGCAACATCTTCGTCACTTATAGTTCCTTTGGACAAACTGCCATCTTCCTTATCAGATACCTCAATACTGTATTTGACAGTATTGTGACCAAAATAGAAAGACTGATTGCCTTTAAAACTAATTTCAATTTCCGGAGGTGCATTACCAACTGTTACTGTCTTTTCTACTACTGATGTAGCTCCATCTTGATCTTTCACAATCAATTTAGGATGATAAATCCCGGGTTCATCATAGGTAAAGGTAACCTTATCTCCTTTGGCTTTATAATCATCAGAGAACTCCCATTCGAACTCCAAGTGGTCATTTTCATCATAATCAAAAGAAGCAAGTGCTGAAAAATTAACCGATAATGGAGCTGCTCCAACCGATTTGTCCACTTCAAACACCGCTATCGGATTTCGGTTGCCTTCAGCAAATTCAATTCTTGACAGCCTGGCATTTTCGTTATTGGTGAAATAATTTGAACCATATTCAAGCATATACATTGCCCCGTCTGACCCAAATTCAATATCAATTGGCTTTACAAAATCAAAATCAGGCAAAAAAGGCTCTATGTTGTATAAATCACCATTTTCATCAAAAGTAACCACACTCACCCAGCTCCTGGACCACTCATAAATAAACCATTTACCATCATAGTAGGAAGGAAAATTTTTACCTGAATAGGCGTACATATCTGAATAATAAACAGGACCTCCCATGGCACTTCTTGAACCCTTTCCTAACACAGGCCAGATTTCTGAAGTGGAATATGGATAGAAAATCATTGCCGGTTGTGCCGGAGGCAGTTCTCTTGATCCCGTATTGTTTGGTGAGTCATTTATAGGTTGTTCAGGATTAAAAAACTGGCCAGGAGTATCTGTAACAAAGTCCCAATCCGGATAAGCTATATTATTAGCCTGAAAATAGGGCCAGCCATAATTACCTGCCACAATAGCTCTGTTGAATTCATCATAACTCTGCGATCCCTGAATACCATCTTTGCCCGAGTCAGGCCCTACATCACCCCAATAAACATGGTTGCGTTTGCCATCAATTGAAATCCTAAATGGATTTCTGGCTCCCATTACAAATATCTCCGGCCTTCCCTTGGAACCATCCTTTGGAAATAAGTTGCCATCAGGAATATCGTAGCTTCCATCTTTATTTACTTTGATTCTCAAAATTTTTCCGCGTAGGTCATTGGTATTGCCCGAAGATTTCTGAGCGTCAAACGGCCCACGTCCCGGTCTTTCATCAATTGGAGAATAGCCATTGGATTCTTTAGAACTGGTATTGTCTCCTGTGGATAGATACAGCAACCCATCAGGCCCAAACTCGACAGAACCTCCGGAGTGACAACAAGTTTCAATTTGAACTTCTACGTCAATTATCTTTCTTTCTGACTGCAAAAGCAATGAGTCATAAGAAAGGAAAAATCTGGACAGCCGCTGGATATTTGTATTCGGGACGGAATAATAGAAATACACCCAGCCATTCTTCTTGTGATCCGGATCTAAAGCAACCCCCTGCAAACCATCTTCATAGTTTCCTTCTGTTCTCACATCAAATTTTGCCAGAACCTTGGTTTTATTCTCTTTGGGCAAATAGATTTTAGCTAACCCAAGACGCTCAGTAAACACGATTCGCCCATCGTAGGTGATATCCAATTCCATCGGTTCATCAATTTTATCATCAAGCACTACCTGCACATATCTGTTGCTGGCGGGCCTCAGTAAAGTAGTCGCCCTTTCATAATCTAATGGGTTACTAGCTGCAAAGGCTGTGAACTGCTCATCTAAATCGGTGATTTTCTCATTCTCAATTTCTATTATCCGACCTCCGTCAAACTCATATTGCTCTCTATGTCCTGGCTTATAACTTCCGGTAAACTTGTCAAACCAAGGCCAGCGATATTCAGATTCCAACTCTGTATTTATAAGTACAATTGTTCCTCCTGCCTGGCAAAATCGTTCCAAATGAGACTGTTGATCCTGAGTCAGTCTATGGTTTGATTTTCCAGCGAAAACTACAGTATTGTATTGCTTCAAGGTATCTTCATGCATTTGAGACATGTCTGTAGATTTGTCAACAACTATGTCACCGACTGCTGCGGCATTGATCTTGGCTTGAATCTGCTCTGATAAAGTAGCATCCGAGCTATAAATAAGGACTTTATTTTCTTTGAAAAAAGAGCTACATGAAGTGAAACAATAAAGGAGGATAAGAAAACAGAATAAATTACGCATCAAAAAGAATATTTTTCCCAAAAGACGTAGAAATTACTGCCATTGAGAGTTAGGAATATTAAACCAGCTTTTTTAGGAGGTGCAAAATGGAGTCAAAAAACTAAGATTCCAAAAAACTTACTAACGAATGATGACACTTACTGTCTGGTCAACTTTAGCAAGTTCACGGTTATAGTTATTCATTAGACTTTGTCGTAACTTCTACAACACCACCCATTCCTCTTGAACCATAAAATGAAGAAGCCGCTGCGCTTTTAATGAATTTAATTGACTTAAGCTCGATAGGCGGTATCTGAACAAAAACGGGAAATTCCACAATAGTACCATCAACTACTAATAATGCCGGTACAGGCCCTGAGTTTAAACTTGTATTCCCACGAATGACAATAGAATTCCCGGAAATGGATACTCCAGTTACTCGGCCTTGGATAGCCTCCAATATATTGGTATATCTACTGTAGTCATTACTATCATCCAAATGCTTAATGGCATAATTTAGATCGTTCTCTTTGATGTGCTGACTTTTTGTTGCTAAATCAAAGTTTTTTTTATTGTTATTAAATTTAAGATCAACAAACAAAGAATCGCCTTTTGATAAGTTTAAAATTTTTATTTTTCTTGACACAAAACCCTGAGCACTAACCGTTACTTTTTCATCTTCATCACAGATAAATGAAAAATTTCCTTTAGAATCACTGAAGACTTCTCTTTTTGTACTTTTAAGCAGAAATGACACTTTACTGAGAGGGATTTCTTGAAAAGTAGTAACATTCCCATTAATTGTTCGGTCCTGAGCGTTAGCTGTTTGAAAGAGTAAAACAAAAAAACTAAAAAGCAGAGAAAATATAAAATTCATAATTAAAGGAATTATAAGATATAATTATTCAACGTAAAATTAAGGGAGTCAAGAACGTGTAATAACATAAAAAGAAAAACCGCTGAACATAAAGATCAGCGGTTTTTTCTAATAGATTAGTTAAAATCTATTCTTATGGTTTTGGGCCAGCTCCATAATCCGGATTGTTTTTATCGAACCACAAACGTTCTGAGCTTAAAACAGAAGGAGTATTATTATTGGTAGTAAAGCCCGCAGAATTAAAATAGGTCGTATATTTTTCATACATCAAACTTGATTCATCAGGTGAATTTACCACTATCCTTCTTGGGATATTGCTCACGCCAAAATCTTCCCAGGCAAAGTAAGCACTTCCAGTTTTAGGTATTCCACCTCTTCTAACAGTTGTCCAAAGGTCTCCAGGTGTATTGATATTATGAACATACTGCTGAATGTAAACTTTTTCAAGGTCATCAGTACCATTTAACTGATAAGCTTCTTGTAGAAGTAAGTCGTCAATTTCACCTGACTTAAGTTTAGTAGCCCCTTCAGCAGGATCAGCCAACACAGGATCACCATCATAATATGGGTTCTCGTGTCTCATAGCCAGATCATCAAATCTGGAAATCGACAATCTCACTCCCTGCTGGAAATACTCATTAGCCGATTTTGTAAGATTAGCTCCCAAGAGTTTAAATTCAGCCAGGTACAAATTAGTCTCAGCTGCACTTCCTAAAAGTGTATAGAATGGAACTTCATTTCCTACAACTTGAAGAACAGCTCCTCCTGGTTTTGTTGGGTAAGTATGGGTGTAGGCAGTACGTCTGTTTTTTTCCTCCAAGACAGAAGACCATGTATAGGTTTTTCTACTTCCACCATTATCGTCGGTAGCATAGAATAGATTTGCTTGCTGAAAATATTGATTTTGTGTTTGAGCTGCTGTAGATAAGGGAACACCCCAATATCTTCCCCATGGCTCTTCATGACCTGCTTTCCAGCTATCAAATTTTCCTTCAATATTCAGGTTTATAATGTCCTGAATCTGATCAGGTAAACCACTCACACCATTGGTTTCTATAATAGCATCAATAACCTCAGGACTGTAATCATTTTTCCTGAAAATAAAGCGCAAACGAGGATCTCTATTGGTCTTAAGGAAATTAACGAGATTTTGTCCGGCATAACCAATCCATCCATCGCCAACACTGTTTCCACCACCATTGCTATTCACTCCACTATTGTAAAGAAAATCGTCAGCTAAATCATCCATGTATGTTGAAGCACCAACTTCTTCAGCAATCTGAATTGCCCTGGCTCTATTTGCATTTACCAAACGAGCAGCTATTCTTAGCTTTAAAAGGTTGCAGAACTTTAGCCACTTTTCATAATCACCCTTGTAAAAAAGATCCTGATTACCCAATGAAAATTGGTTGTCCATTCCCAACATAGTAATAGAATTATCTAACTCACTCAACCAGGTGTTAAAAAGTTCTTCCTCGGTATCAATTTTTGGAGTTAAAAGTGCTGGCGTAGTATAACGAGCCATTCCAGCTTCGGTATAAGCCATCCCTCCTCTGTAATCCAATACGGACATAGCAAGGTGAATTTGTACAGCATACGTTACTGCTTTCATCGCTTGGCTTGAATTCTTTTCTATTTCAGGCAATTGATCTATTCTCATACGAGCATCAAGGCCAGGGTTGAGTGCACTCATCAAACTTTGCAATCCTGTTAATCCACCGTCATTAAATGTTGTCCCATTACCGCCAGTACTTTCAGTGGTCACCTGTGAATATGGAAACACATAATCATTATAAGTGTAGAAATATAAGG
>CAXBNB010000309.1:0-5652 GCA_963976505.1 uncultured Reichenbachiellaceae bacterium | reverse complement strand
TACACCAGATTGTGCCATAGGGCAGTTGCAAACATTGCGTCCCTACTACTCCAGACAGGTGACGCTTGATCCAGATAAGTACTCTAATCCCGCTGGCTATTATGCGGTATGGGAAAGGTGTTGTAGAAATGCTTCGGTGGTCAACCTTAATAATGCAACAGGAACAAACGTAGGAATGACGTATGTGTTGGAGTTTCCAGCCATTATGAAAAATGGTGAGCCGTTTGTGAACTCTACGCCTCAGTTGTTTCCTCCATTGAGCGATTACGCCTGCATCAACCAGTTGTATTACACCAGTTTTGCTGGAATAGATGTAGATGGTGATTCGCTCGTTTACTCATTGAAAACACCGTTGAATAGCTCATCCAGTGATCCTGTGCCTACTCCGAAAGCCAAGCCTCATTTCCCTGTAATTTTTGCTAATGGGTTTGATCGAGACAACATGGTGACCGGCAACCCATCTCTTCAGATTAGTCCTAAAGGGTTTTTAACGGTCGAGCCGGAATTTACCGGATTGTTTGTCTTTTCAGTGTTGGTAGAAGAATTCCGTGAAGGAATCAAGATAGGTCAGGTTACCCGTGATTTTCAGATGTTGGTAATCGATGGTTGTGATCCACCCGCTCCACCGGACGCCCATGTGCGATTGCCAGGTGAAGATGAATTTTACAATGAAGTGGATGTCATACGATTTACAGTAGCTGATGAAAAGTGTTTTGAATTTTTGGTCACCGATGATGTTGGGGACTTGGTGACCTTCAAAGCGGAAGGCGTCAATTTTGAGCAAAGGGTAGAAGATATATTTGAGTTCAATCAAAGCTTTATCAACCAAGATCGGGATACATTGCGTGTAGAAGTGTGTATTCCTGATTGTCCTTATGTCAGAGACGAGCCTTTTATTATTGACTTGCTTGCTGCTGACAATGCGTGCCCATTGCCTCAGATAGATACTGTTAGTTGACGATTTTTGTAGAACCACCACCAAACGATGCTCCTCAATTTCAAACCGCTACCAAAACCAGAATCATTTCAATACCCGAAGGACAGGTTTATACTGAGAAATTCATCGGTAGTGATGGAGATGGAGATTTTCTTGTCACCACAATAGAGCCGAACGGTTTTGAATTAGACGAATATGGCATGTCCTTAAACCTGACTAAAAATTTGGCAGGAGAAAATGAAGTGGAATTCATCTGGGATGCCAGGTGCCTCACTTATAATTTTTATAAGCAATCCAATTTTGAATTGTCGCTAATTTTGGAAGATCTGGATGTCTGTAGCCAGCCTGTAGCGGATACCATTTTATTTGACCTTACGGTTGATCTACCACCAAATAGTGATCCTGTAATCAGCACTGGACTTGGTGACAGTCCTGCTTTTTCCAGAATAGGCACCAAGCTCGAATTTAACGTCAATGTCAAAGATGCCGACAATGACAATATCAATTTGCGGGCATTTGCACCTGATTTTAATATGCAGGATTTGGGGTTGGTTTTTGATGATGTGACTGGAGTTGGGGAAATCAACAGCTTGTTTTCTTGGCAGTTGGATTGTGATGTGTTGGATATAGTCAAATCTGAAACATACAATATCTACTTTGTGGCTGATGATGAAGATGAGTGTAAATTTCCGAATACCGATACCTTAAAAGTGGTTGTCAATGTGATTGTGCCCTACAACAACAAACCGGAATTTGATCTATATCCCGACTATGAATTGACTGTGAACGAACCATTTTCATTGGATATAATGGCCAGTGATCGGGACAATGATTTTATAAGTGTGGATTTACTGGAAGGGGTTGCTGTCCCGCCTTCACCAAGTTTTAGTTTTGAACGGGTTTCGGGAGAAGGGCAAGTGACTTCTACGCTAGAGTGGACTGCTGAGTGTTCGTTGTTGGATGAAGGTTTTGCTCCAAAAAAGTACAATGTATTTTTTCTGGTTTGGGATGGAAGCTGCCCGATTCAGAAATATGACACCATGTCTATTATTTTTGAGATCAAGGAACTGGAAGTGGATTACGATATTTTTCTACCAGCCAATGCATTTACCCCAAATGGAGATGACCTCAACAATACTTTCAGGTTGACTGATTTACCGATTCCCGAACAGAACTTACCACCCGACAATTGCGAAGATCAGTTTCTCTCTATTGTGATAGTGGATAGAAAAGGGAAAACGGTTTTTGAGTCTGATGACAGAAGTTTTGAATGGACAGGAAACGGAATGCCCGCATCTACTTATTATTACAGCATTCGCTACTTGCATACCGATTACCGAGGCACAATTTCTATATTGTATTGATCTTTTTGGTTAAAATCCCATGCCAAATTTGATGCCGCTGGCATAATGTTCTCCTCTCAAGTAGGCCATGTAATAGTCGATTCGAAAAACCTTAAAAATGTGCTCCAGTCCAAATCCATATTCAATATAGCTTTTTGAAGTTTCAGTAAAAAGATAGTTGACAGAGCCAGTAGCTTGTACTTTGGTTTTTCTAAGCAATGGAAATTTGTTGATCAAAAATCCATTGAAATGATGCGAATATTGAGCCGTCAACCAATTCTTGGTGGTACTAAAGTAGTAGTAGTCCAATAGCTGAAAGTTATTCGCTTTGAACTGGGCCAATACCGTACGGCTACCAATAAAGTGTTTGTAATCAATGAATGAAACCTTATTGTCATTCAGGAAAGTGCCAGTAGCCAATGAATAGCTGCCCGATCCCATCAATTTGTAATCAATATTGTCTCTGACATCAAAACTGATCCTGTCAAAGTCCACGTCTGATCCAAGAACGGGGAGTCCTTTGGAGTAACTGATTCTAAACCTAGGGTATTTGGTGCCCATCACAATCTTCTGATTCGGTCTGGAAATGTATTTTTGTTTGATTCTGAAATTTAGAAAGACATCTAAACGTAGTGCATTGTTCGAATCAAATGATGTGTCTATTAATTCTGCATTCACAGGTTTGTTTGTGGTGAATGCTCTATCATCTTTCCAGAAGATTGAGTAATCTGTTGCGTTTGACAGCTCCTGCCTGTTGGCATATTCGATGTTTGAGGTCAAAAGAATTCCATTGGTGAGTTCTGTTTGGTGAGCCATACGAAAAAAGTTTTTTTCATAGAGTTTCATATAGTTTCTTCTGTTCAACAGGGTTTCGAGAGAGTTGATCAACGAAGAAATTGGATTGTATTCGTTGTATTGATAGACGAAACTGCCGAAGTGTACCAGTGCCCTGGAAAACTTTTCTGGATTGTAATACACCCTTCCAAAAAGCTGTCCATAAGGTTTTTTGCTTGAAAACCCATACCTCACCTCAGGGACTACCTGGTATTTCAAATTCCCATTTTCTGATTTACTATAAGTTGATTTCAGGAATACTACAGGCCCTTCTACGGTATTGTATTGGAGGTTTTCTATTATTGGCTCAAAACGGAAGTATTTTCCCTGATACGATTTTTGATACACATACCCACTGTAGATGATATTCGCCGGGTTGATTTTGTTGACTACTTTGTCGATGGAGTCTTTGTATGGTTTAGAATTGAAAATCACCTCCAGGCTGTCTTTGGTTTTATAGTCAGTGGTTTCGATTTTGGTCAGAGGAATAGGACGAACTTTTTCCCAATAGCTGCTATCTCTTTTATTGGAGTTTTCTTTGACCACCAATATTTCATTATTAAAGTATTTCTTTGGAAACAATTTTTCAATGACCTGATGGGTTGTATCTCCGATCTGGGATCTGGTTTGAATGCTATCTAAAAGATCCTGATTGGGTTGGATCTCATAGTCGGAATGAATGCCTATAAAATCACCTTTGCCTTTGAAACCAAAAATATCCACTGTGAACGTGAATTTTTGTGAAATCATCATCCAAAAATCACCATAGATGGGCGCGTGTACCTGACGGATGTTGAGGTTGTCAATAAATTCTAGCTGATGGTCTTTGGTGAGGGTAAGGTTGACGCTATGAATCTTCCATGAATCTTCCATGATATAAATATATCCAGAAAACACAGGGTCATTGTTCCGTCGTGGGATCACTTTGATTTTGTTAATGATCAGGCCATTTTCCTGAATGACACCTTCTAATTTGTATTCATAAAAAAGCATGGCATTATTGGCAATGGGAGAAACATAGCCTCGTTCGCTGAGCCCTTCTGCTTTGAGCAGGTTATCGTAAAATGAAAATAACATTTGTGAGCCTTGATTGTAGCTGAATGAGTTGTTGTTGCCACTCACTTTGGACGAAATCATTACTTCTTTGATGTTGTCGGGTTGCTCAAAACTCAGCTCTGAGATAGATTCCGAGAGATATACTATACCAGTGTCAAGGGGTATGGCAAAGCCAAATATCTTATCCGGTTTTTCGTCTATGGTCTGGAGTCCTTTTATATACACCTGACATTTGTAAGCCTGCACCTGTTCTTTGTGGTACTTCCTTTTTTTTATGGTTTCCCTGATCACTCGATAAGCAGGGTCTTCATCCGTTGCGCTTACTATTATTTCATTGAGTTGCAATGCTTCACTTTCTAGCATCACATTTAGGGTGATGGGTGTGCCTCCTAGCTTGACACTTTTTATTTCTTTTTTATAGCCAACATATTGAAATACCAGTTCGTAACTGCCGGTTGGCAAATCGATGGAATAGTAGCCATCTGCATTGGATGTAGTGCCCTTTGTAGTGTTTTGAATATATAAGGTAGTGAAGGGCAGAGGCGCCCCCTGTTCGTCAGTAACCCTTCCGGAAATGGTATGCGCCACCAAGTCTAATGAGAGGAATAATAGGACACTACATAGAGCCGTTTTCACAAACCTGTTTTTTATCAAAATGAAATTTTTATTCAAAAATACCTGATGCAATATTACTAAATATTGAGTCAAAAGGGATCGCTTTTTTGAGTATGAATGTAGATGCTGCCAGTGAAGAAGGAGCTAAAGAAGTGATCAATGCCACTGTAGAAAAATTTGAAACCATCGATGTGTTGGTTTGCAATGCGGGAATTTCGATGCGTGCGCTTTTTGAAGAGGTAGATTTGAAGGTTTTTGAAGATGTGATGAACATCAATTTCATGGGGTCTGTGTATTATGTAAAATATGCTTTGCCTTATTTGCTGAAGTCTAAGGGTTCTATTGTAGCTGTGTCTTCGATCAACGGACACAGAGGCACTCCAGCACGTACTGCCTATACTGCTTCTAAGTATGCCATGGAAGGCTTTTTTGAAGCACTCAGAACGGAAGTAATGTATAGAGGGGTTCATATTCTCGTAGTAAGTCCTGGCTTTACAGGTACCAATATTCGAAATACGGCCTTAACTGCTGAGGGCAAGGTTCAGGGCGAGTCACCAAGAGATGAAAGCAAAATGATGACTTCAGAACAAGTGGCTCAAATCATTTATAAAGGACAGCAGAAAAAGAAACGTGATATTGTTTTGACTACACAAGGCAAGCTTGCAGTATTCTTGAATAAATGGATTCCTGCCACGATGGACAAAATCGTATATAAAGTGATGGCGAAAGAACCCGATTCTCCGTTCAAATAGAAACTTTTATTATCAGGGGAATCGAATTTAATAATTCTCGCAATCCCCTGACTCCTGACTGCCGTCCATAGCCGTCAGTTTAGTGTCATAAGCGTCTGATAATGTGATGGTTTTC
>CAXBNB010000308.1:0-5662 GCA_963976505.1 uncultured Reichenbachiellaceae bacterium | reverse complement strand
TTTAGTATGAGCTACTAATATCCGTATTTTAACCGGAATGGAACGGCTAATACGATATTTAGTCCTGATTAATTTGAATACATTTTGTTGATCAAATAAAAATCCACAATGGTAAGAGCTGCCATTGCCTCTACAATAGGCACAGCCCTAGGTACTACACACGGGTCATGGCGACCTTTGCCTTTCACGGTAACCTCATTGCCCTCTTTGTCAACACTTTCCTGATCGGTCATTATCGTAGCAACCGGTTTGAATGCTACATTAAAATAGATGTCTTGACCATTGGAAATACCACCTTGAATTCCTCCGGAATGATTTGTCGTTGTTTTTATTTTTCCGCCTTCGTTCACAAAAGCATCGTTGTGTTCTGAGCCTTTCAGTTTCGTCCCTTCAAAACCGCTACCGTATTCAAATCCTTTAACTGCATTAATACCCAACATAGCCGCTCCCAAAACAGCGTGTAATTTGTCGAAGACCGGCTCACCCAATCCAACAGGTGTACCAGAAATGACACAGGAAACAATTCCGCCAATGGTATCTCCCTGCTTTCTCACTCCATCAATGAGTGAGATCATTTTTTCAGCCATTTCAGGATCAGGACACCTCACTATATTGTTTTCCGTTTGAGATAAATCCAGCGCTGTATGGGCCTTGCCAAGAGAAATTTCCCCTACGCCTGAAACATAGGCCGAAATACTCACTCCCAGATCTTTCAATATCATTTTGGCAATAGCACCTGCAGCTACTCTTGCGGCTGTTTCCCGAGCCGAGCTTCGTCCACCTCCGCGATAGTCTCTGTTGCCATACTTAGCATCATAGGTGTAGTCGGCATGTGAAGGACGAAATGAATCTGCGATATGTGAATAGTCTTTACTTTTTTGATCCGTATTTCGGATAACTATTGCAATGGGTGTTCCGGTTGATTTTCCTTCAAACACGCCCGATAGAATCTCAAAAGTGTCGGGCTCTTTTCTTTGAGTGGTGATTTTGGATTGGCCCGGTTTACGCCTGTCCATTTCAATCTGGATAAAACTTTCGTCGATTTCTATGCCTGGAGGACATCCGTCGATAGTCACTCCTATCGCTTTTCCATGTGATTCACCGAATGTTGTAATTTTGAAAAGATTGCCGAAGGAATTTCCCATCTGTTTTATGGATCGTAAAAATTAAAAATGCAAGATTATACAATTAAGCCGAAAACACGTAAGAAAACAGTGTCTCTATCTATTTTTTGAAAACTACAAAAGCAGCTATTGCCAGCATCAAGAAGATAGCAATATTTGCAATTGTTTTAAACATACCTTGGTTGTTCAAGGCAAACAAAGAGTTGTCTTTTAATTCGATTGAATCATAAAAAGAACCCATGTCTGTTGAGGAAATAGATTCATTTTTCTTACTCTCTCCTGATACAACTATGACCACTTCGGATTTCAATGTATCGTATTGTTCCTTAGCGGTGTTGAAATAAATCCATGAAAAGTAGTCTTTCATATTGTAACGACCAGGTTCATTGGGTATGCCATAAAAGCTAAATGACTTGACTCCTCTTACTTTTCCATTGCCTTTGTTTATATCTTGTCTCACATTGGGTGGATAAAAATCAAAGTTCTCATCTGAAGGAAATGATGGCTCATGAATTGCTGAAATATTTCCTTCTCCAGCCACATTAAAAGCATAATTGAAACTCTCGCCTGTCTTAAGGTTTTCGCTAGAAATTTTTTCTTGCAGTTTATAGTTTCCAACCGATACACTTTCTTTCAATGGATGTGGGGGCAGTTCTTTGATCGTTATCGATTTGGGTTTTGAGGAAAACTTCTCAATGATTTCCTGTTTGTTTCGACCAAAGAAAGAAGGATTTTTGGCCACATTATATTTGATCATTTCCAAATCTATGGAGGGAAGCTCAATGGTTTCAGTGTTCAAAGGATAATAAGTAGCCTGATATATCTTGAACTGGCTGTACCGCTGACCATTGATTTCAACAGCCTCGCCTGTTATATTTCCGATTTCAAAATTTTCCTCCCAACAGCTGTTGGGTTTAATTTTTTTCACGATTTCAGGTAGTTGTGTTCCTAATTCGTGAAAACTAAGTTGTGCTCTGTTTTTTGCTGATACATAAAATGCAATGGTTACCGTAAAACCCTCGCCTAAATAAACAGACGATTTATCTGCGGTCAATGCCAAAAATGCATCTGCCTCTACATCCACAAATTCCTGAGGAGCATTTCTACGACCAAAAACATCCTGAGGATCGTTTCCAAATGGATCATAAGATCTTCGGCGTTGTTTGGCAGGGCCTACTTTTATTTTCTTCCCATTTATTTTTACAAGTTGACCATTTACTTTGATAGAAAAAGGTTTGAGTGCGTATTCACCCTCGGCAGTAGCCACATAATTCTGAGTTATACTCTGCGAAAAGCTTCTTTGTCCATTTATAAAATTGGTAGAAGAAGAAGAAGATGTACCTCTTTTTACAAAACCTTCAATCTCCGGAAAACCACTGTAATCCTTTAAGGTGGCGTTCTCAACGGTAAACGTGATGGTAAATGGTTCGTTGATTGCTATTTCACCTTGCCCAAGTTCAACTTTTAATTGCTGAGCCTGAGCATAAAATGCACTAAATAATACAACAAAAAAGAGCAAATATCTGTTTAAAAGCATGTACTTGTTTCTATTTTAATAATTACAAAATTAGGAGATTCTCCTGAATTTAACGCAACAAGTCGGATTATCGTAAAGACGATATACACAAATTGATGTTTAACATATCCAAACACTTTTTTTAATGCTGGAATATTGTAAAACGATTTTGTCAAAAGTGAGTTTTGATAAGATTCTATTCGAAAAGGAATTAGGCAAAGCCATCCAAAATTTAACCAACAATGAGCTTGCTGTATTTAAACAATGGTGTTACGAACAATACAGTGATTTATACTTATCCATACTCAATCAAAACTTTGATGCTTTGATAGGTTAGTAGCAATACAGCCTTCAAATAATTGGATAACCACATTATTTGGGTCAATTTTGAGTTTTAAAATTGATCTATTATGCGTGTATATCTTGACAATGCAGCCACAACTGCTATAGACAAAGAAGTGTGGGAAGCTATGTCTCCCTATTTTCTAGAATTCGTAGGAAATCCTTCATCTATTCATTCTCACGGGCGTGAAGTACGCTCTGCCATTGAAAAATCAAGAAAAAAAATAGCCGCGTTATTGAATACATCACCTTCAGAAATATTTTTTACTTCTGGAGGTACGGAAGCAGACAACATGGCCATCTGCTCATCCGTGGAAACTATGGGTATCAAACATGCTATTTCTTCAAAAGCAGAACACCACGCGGTATTGCATACACTTGAGGCTTTGGCCAAAAAAGGAACCATTGAACTGAGCTTCGTAAACCTCGATGAGAAAGGAAATCTTGATATGAATCATCTAGAGGAATTGCTTGCCCAAAACCCTAAATCTTTGGTAAGCCTGATGCATGCCAACAATGAAATCGGAAATATTTATGATATCAATGCCATAGGCAATTTATGTCGTGAGCATTCTGCTATTTTTCATTCCGACACGGTACAAGCCATGGGTCATTATACTCATGACGTTAGTTCCGATATTCATGATTTTATAGTTGGTGCTGCGCATAAGTTTCATGGACCGAAAGGAGCTGGTTTCTTATACATCAATCACCGCAATAAATTAAACCCGTTGATTCATGGAGGATCGCAAGAAAGAAATATGCGGGGTGGAACAGAAAATGTAGCTGGAATTGTTGGGCTATCTAAAGCACTCGAAATTGCCTACAGAGACATGGATGCTGATAGAAAATACATTGAAGGGCTCAAAAAAAGAATGATCGCTTCATTGAATGACAAAATACCCGGAGTGACATTCAATGGAGAATCCGAAAACTTAGATAAAAGCCTTTATACTGTCTTGAATGTAAGCTTGCCAGAATCTGATGACAATGACATGTTGCTGTTTGGACTTGATATTAAAAAAATATCAGTGTCTGGTGGAAGTGCCTGTACGAGTGGTACAGATATCGGATCACATGTATTAACTGCAATAGGTGCTAATCCGAAAAGAGGTGCCATCAGGTTTTCATTTAGCAAATTCACTACCATGGAAGAAATCGATTATACAATCGATTGTTTATCAGAAATAATAAATAAGTAAAGAATTCGGTAAAGGCTTACAGTTTTTCTAAGGCCGCCATCAAAGCTTCTCTCTTTCTTACAGCAACCGGAAGTGTGCTTCCGTCTTTCATATATACAATCCCACCTTCCTTTTTTTCGTACCGATCAAAGTGATACAAGTTGATAAGATGTGATTGATGGGCACGAAAAAAATATTGATCCTGAAAAAGCGAGTCGTATTCTTTGAGGGTCTTGGAAATAAACAATTTCCTGCCACCTACTAAAAAGAACTTCGTATAGTTTGTTTCTGATTCACACCGGATAATCTCGTTTAATGATACCAAAAATACTGTTTCGGCATCTTTAAGAATTACCTTTTGTTCCGATTGCGATGCTTTTTTGTTTTGAATGAGGCTATTTACTTTTAAGTTTCGTTCATCCGGGTTTGAAGGCGCTTTTACTTTTTTTAAGGCTGAAAGTAAATCCTCTGGATCTACCGGCTTAAGTAAATAATCAATGGCACTGTATTTAAATGCTTTGATGGCATAGCCGTCATGACCTGTCACAAAAATGACATCAAAATCAAGCTCGCCATAGAATGAAAGTAGATCGAACCCAGTGCCGTCTTTCATTTCTACATCCAGTAATAGTAAGTCCACGGGATGTTCTTTCAGAGATTTTAGGGCATTGGTTACACCATCTGCCTCTACCGTCACCGTACATTCCGGTGCATAAATAGACAGGAGTGTTTTTAAGTTTTCTCTGACGACCTCATCATCATCTACTATTGCAATGCGCATATTTTATTGAACTAAATTTAAACGTAACTGAAAGGAACCTTCAACTCTACTTTTGTACCCAATACTTCTCCCTCTTCGTTTTTTATATCATTCAAAATCAACTGTATTTTGTCTTTAAGATTTTTGTTGAAAAGAGCCATTCGTTCTCTGATTATGGTAGATGCTAAAGATTGGTGTTCTTTTGGCGTTGCATTTTCTTTCACAAATCCGCCACCATTGTCTTTTATTTCAATAGATATGTATTCGTTTTCTTTACTCAATCTTATTTCGATCAAGCCACGATTTTTAGCATTGATGATACCATGTTCAATGGCATTTTCTACAAATGGTTGTACAAACATAGGTGGAATTGTGTCGGTTTCGACATCAATATTTTCATCTATTTCTACCCTGTATTCGAACGCATCTTTTAACCGAAGCTTATGAATATCCATGTAGTTGGTAAGCATTTCTACCTCAGACTCCACGGCAATAAATTCTTCTCGTGAGCTTTCTAAAATTTGTCTCATAAGTTTTGAAAACTTAGTAAGATACAATGCTGCCGATTGAGCATTGTTTTTCATCATAAAATTTTGAATAGCCAATAGCGCATTGAATATAAAATGAGGATTAAGTTGTGACCGAAGAAACCGTTGCTCCAGTTCTGATTGGGCACGTTCCTTTTTTAATGCTCGTTGTTGGTAAATAAAATAGAGTGCCGTTCCAAGAAACAAAACGA
>CAXBNB010000307.1:0-5685 GCA_963976505.1 uncultured Reichenbachiellaceae bacterium | reverse complement strand
CGGGAATCACATTTGAGAATGTTTGTGAAGACACAAACATTGGCGTTGTATTGAAGAATAAAATTGAGTCTATTTATTTAAAAAAGCTCCAACTGCTCTGGCAATAGCCTGAAACTCTTCCTGTGATAGGAGGTGATGCCATGTTTTCTTATCGCATCTCGGTGCGCAATGGTGGGATAACCCGCATTGGTATTCCAGTTGTAGTATGGATATTGATCATGTAGATCGTCCATCAGTTGGTCTCGATGGGTCTTTGCCAAAACCGATGCTGCCGCAATAGAAAAATATTTGGAGTCCCCTTTTACAATGCATTGATGAGGTAAATCACCATATTTGTTGAATCTATTGCCATCAATGATAAGCATTTCGGGTTTATTCTTCAAGGTGTCAACAGCCCGATGCATTGCTAGAAATGAGGCATTCAGGATATTGATTTCGTCTATTTCATAGTTATTGACTTCTCCAACTGCCCAAGCAATGGCAGCTCCCTTGATCTCATCGATTAGGTTTTCGCGTTGTTTTTTAGACAGCTTTTTTGAATCGTTGAGTATGGGATGAAAATAATCCTTTGGAAGGACAACTGCAGCAGCGACTACAGGGCCGGCCAGGCACCCTCTGCCAGCTTCATCACATCCAGCTTCAATTAGATTGTCCTGAAAATAGGGGAGTAAACTTTCCATAAGGAGCTAATCTAGATAGATTGGTCATGACATGCCAGTCTTTATGCAGATCCTTCTAAAAGATTGTAATGAATAATCTTACCGATCTCTTGTTACGATAGAAGTAGCGGTATATTTGTACACTTAATAAATGTCAATCATACGAAAAGTGAAGTCGGTCGAACGGTTGTTTGGTCACCTCGAATTGGAGATTACCGAATTTAAAGCGCAGACAGGCTTGTTTTGTGTGTCGGGATGTGGGAAATGTTGCACCAAACCAGACATAGATGCCACGCCCTTAGAATTTCTTCCCTACGCTTTTTACCTGTTTTTGAATGGGAAAGCAGAGGAAATACTGAAAAAGCTAGAAGCAGAAAAAAGCGGGATATGTGTCATATATAATCCACTTTCGATTGGCGACAAGGTCAATGGACAATGCAGTGAATATCCTTATAGGGGGCTTATTTGTAGACTTTTTGGGTATGGAGCCTCCAGAGACAAACTTGGAGCACTGCGATTGGCAACCTGCAAAATAATTAAAGAAGGGCAGGCTGAAAACTATGGAAAAGTGGCTCAATTGATCAGTCAAAAAATGTATGTACCCGTATTTTCAGATTATTACATGCGTTTGGCACAAATTGATTTTAAAATGGGCAATGCATTTTTACCAATTAATCAGGCATTGAAAAGAGCCATTGAAGAAGTATTGCACTACTATGCCTATCGGTCATTTCCTAAAGGAATGAAAACAGTAGCTTAATGTTTTTTAGGCTATAGCTGCCGATCGTAAATCATTTTGCCCCCTGTTACTTTTCCGCCGTAAAAAATACGGTAAAAGTACATGCCATCTTTTACAGGTTGCCCCTGAGTGTTGGTGCCATCCCAACGAACGGTCACACTTCCTGCAAATTGAGGAAAGTTGATGAGCGTTTTGATGTTTTGTCCAAAAGCATTCAAAACGATTACTGAAAGTGGTCCTTGTTCGGGTATGTCAAATTCAATATCTATGTAATCGCTGAAAGGGTTGGGAAAACTGTTGGTTACAACCAGTGACTGTTGGCTTGCAATTGGTTTTTCTATTTGCAATGTATTTTCAATGTACGATTCGAAGACCCCATTTCCATGTGTGGCAACTACAAATTTGCCATCTGAGTATCTGTAATCCATCATTCGTATCACTGAATTGCCTATGGTTTCGTTGGCTTCTTTTAGCCAAACGGTGGTACTTCCATTTAAGGTGTTCGTGGAATACAAACCGGAGCTGGTGCCAACAAAATACTTATAGCTTCCATCTGAAAGTGGAATGATTTCACTCCATCTGATGCTTGGTCCGTTACCAGTTCCGTCTGTAAATTCTTCTAAGTTGCCACTGGCATCTGTAAAAGTCTCTCCTCCATTTTCAGAATAAAAGATACTTGGAATATTGTAATTCGAGTTAATAACAAAAACATTTTGGGCATTTGATGGATCGATTGTAGTGTTTACCACGTATCCACCGCTATTGAAAACGGTGGAAATTTCTCCTTTCCCGGCATTGGCATTGTCGATCCTCATGACAGTACCATTGTCTGTTCCCACATACAATATATTTGCTGGTGTAGTAGATATGTCCAAGGCTGTGACATTGGTATTCGTTTCTTCAACTCCTAAACGGTCCCAATTGACAGAAGTAGGGTCTTGTTTGCCTCCAGGAATTTGTGATAAATTATTATTCCTCCATACGGTCTCTCCACCTGCTAGGTACATGCGGTGATAATTGTTGGGATCAAGTACATAAGGGTTGATAAAAAGATACCCACTACCGCCTTGTGGATCTACCCTAGCGAAAGAAGTGAGACTACTTTCTTTGTTTAGCGTTAGTCGATAAATTTGAGATTCTTGAAATGAAGCATACCAAAATAAATCTCCGGGAGTTGTAGCGGCATATCCACCGTCACCTCCGAATATGTCATTCCAGGGTTGATTGGCTCCAAGAGCAGTTTTAAGGTAAGTGCCATTGTCTTGCATTCCGCCTATTATTCCTTCTGATTCTTTTGCAACTGCCACAGAGTAAAATTGTGAAGTGACGTATCCATTGTTGAGGCTGACCCATGAAGGGGCACTGGCTTTATTGTCAAATGTCACCATCAGCCCTCCATCATTGGCACTTATCATTTTATCAGGGTTGGAAGGATAAAATACCATGGCATGTTGATCCGGATGATGGCCTTCGTATTCACTGCTGGATCCTTCTGGATCGTAACCACCTATCCAGGCATTGTTTGCTGTAGTAGAAAATCCATCTGTCGTTCTGTATAAGTTGGTGCCTCCTACATAAACTATATCTGGATTATCTGGATGGACAGCAATAACCATATTGTATCCTCCCTGTGAATCGAATGAGCCTAAATCTCCCTCAAAATCAGGTACATTGGCAGTTAGGTTTTGCCATGAAGTATTGGAGTTGTTGAATTTCCAGATTTCCAAATCGTCATTGTCAACAGCGAAATACACTATATTTTCATTGGATGGCGCATAGTCCATCACTATTCTTTGATGCAATCTGGCAAAACCAGTAGGAGTAATATTTGTCCAGTTGATCCCGTTAGTTGATCGGAAGACTCCTTTGTTGGTCACATTATTTCCAAGAGCAGTAAATACGCTCAGTGTGGCATACATGACGCCAGATGGAGTAATCATTACATTGGTGTAAAATGAAGCTCCTGATTGGTTGAGATCGGTTCCATCAGGTCTATTGATTAAATTCGAGCCGAGCACTGTTTGCCAGGAGTTTCCTCCATCTTGGGAGCGAATGATGCCCCCATATACAGCTGCATATACTTCATCTACATCTGATCGTGTGGGATTGGTAGCAACATTCCACACATAGTTAAAGGCACTGTTAAATTCAGCTTCTTTCCCACTAGTGGTAGAAGTTAAAACATCCCAAGTTTTTGCTCCGTCCGTTGATTTAAAAATTCCGTCACCTCTGTAAGGTGCTCCTTCTGCTCGTGAAGAATTGCCTCTGAGTTCTCCAGTACCATGATACCAAGTATTTTCTTTACCAGAGCGAATGTCCTGTGTTACACAAGTTACACTGTTGATTACTGATGGATGAGAAGCCCGAGACCAAGACAATCCGGAGTTTTCTGAACGCCACATGCCACCAGATACTCCTCCAGCTATAATTATATTTTCATTGGTAACATCCAAAGCCAAGGCTCGTGTTCTCCCACCTACATTGGATGGACCCGACAAAGTCCAAGTTTGCGCTTTAGTTCTGTAGTTTCTTTTCTGGTTTACTGATTCTATGGTGGGAATACTTTTTACAAACCCCGCTTCTTTTTTATGGATATCGTCAGGAATTTGACCAGTAGCAGGGTCGATCAATTGCCTGTTTTCATAATTGAATCTTTTCCAGGGATCTTCTTTGGTTCCTATTGAGGATGGTGCTTCAACCAGCGTAGTTTTCTGTGGTAATTCTGTGTTTGAATTGATCGAAATAAATAAAAATGCGGATGCTATTATTACAACGATAGCTATGGAGAATAGTAATTTATTCATTTGGCTAGCCTTTGTGCGGAAATATTATTTTTCTCGATCATTCTTACGAATGACTGCTCGTGATTGACAAGGTTGAGTACCTCATTGATTGGAATCCACTTTAAATCAAGAGACTCATTGTTTTTTGTTATCTCATCTGGATTTTCAGCGATGAAATGAAACCGAATGTCGTAGTGCTCATGTTTAGGAATATTCTTTCTTTCAGGAATGGCATGTATGTCAATATCGAAGATGTCATCCAACGCCATCTGATATGTAGTCAAACCAGTTTCCTCTTCCATCTCTTTTTGAGCTACAGCTACCACGTCTTCAATACCATCAGCATGGCCTCCGGGTTGAAGCCACCTATTCAGTTTCTTGTGATGAAGCAACAAAGTATTCTTCATTGACTGGTCAGTGATCCAAGCGGATGCCGTAATGTGGCCAGTCAACAATGTTCGCTCAAAACAATTTGAGATTTGCAGCAAAGTCAAAAATCTAGGAACAAATTCCTGCTCCTCCGAATAAGAAGATTGGTATTGATTGAGTAGGTTTAGGAGATATTGCCTTGTCATTAAAGGCTATTCTTTGATGATTGTATTTACAAGATTAATTTTTCCTTCTATTAATTTGCTTGTAGAAACTCCTTCACCAACATTGTCTTTCTTTCCTTTTTTTGCATGTATGTAATACTGGATAGGATCTAGTTTTTTAAAGGTAACTCTGCCTTTTTTATCTGTTTTTTCACCCTCTCTTACTGGTTTTTTTTCTTCAAAATAATCTTCTTCACTTGCATAAAGGGTAACTGTCGCACCTTCAACTATATTTCCAAGGTGATCCAAAACGGTGACCTTTAAGAATGTAGGTAAAAGGGGTTTGTTGATGGTGTTGAATGATGAAGTTGTAAGTGATAAAACTGTCAATATTGCAACTGAATAAAATGCCTTTTTCATGGTATAGAAATCAAAGTTTTAAATGATGTAAATGACAATCCTAACAGTATCAATTTCCCTGCCAGTAGTGGTACATTTTTTATTTTTTTGAATAAGTGTGATCATCTCATTAATAGTACTCCACCATGCTGTTCAATCACGCCTCTTTCTAGGTCGAGAGTGCTTTTATAGCGCATGATGTACGCATAAGTTCCCATTTGAAGTAATCCACCTCTATATGTTCCATTCCACTCAAAATTCATATCCGTGGACTGAAACACCATTTCACCTTGTCTTGAAAAGATGAAAATCTGAAAGTCCGTCACATATGGGTTAGGAAAAACGGTAAATGTGTCATTTAACCCTGAACTGCTGTCGGGAGTGAAAGCATTTGGAGCATAGATTATCGGATCGCAATCGTCTAATATTTCAATAATATCTCTGGTACAAGTAAGTCCATTACTGATCGTCACTTCATATACTCCGGCATCCATGACTTCATAAAGCCTTTCGGTTGACAAGATGGCATCTTCATTGATGAATCTCCACTCATAAGATGAAAACGTACCTGG
>CAXBNB010000306.1:0-5705 GCA_963976505.1 uncultured Reichenbachiellaceae bacterium | reverse complement strand
TTACAGGCAATATGTCGCCCGGTGCGGTATTACACTTAGAATCATCTGTAAATTCATGGCAAGAGATATCTCAGGATTCCTGTTCATTAAAGAAGTTTTACGATCCTATAACCCTGTAGGATTGCTTTAATTTACAGACTATTCAAAAAGTCTCTAAACTCTTCACTGTCGTAAGATGCCATTCCGGATTTCTTTACTACAATTTTTCCTTGAGGGGAAATTACAAATGTCGTAGGAATAGAATTCGTTTGAAATACCGACGGTAATCTAGAAACCTCACTATAAATTGGAAGACTATACTCTTTTTTAGATGAAAATTGAATGGCGTTATCAAAGTCTTGATCTCTGGAGATCATCACAAAAACAATTTTCTCAGAATCCATTTTACCATATAAGTCATTGATATCCGGCATCTCCGCTACACAAGGTGGACACCAAGTAGCCCATAGATTCAGAAAGATCGTTTTACCTCTAAACTTCTCAAAGGACACAATATCTCCATTTACATCTTTCAACTTGAATTGATAAGAAGCGTCTTGTTGTTCGCTAGATGCAATCACCTCCGGTTTGATCAGCCCAGGAGCCAATACAACCCGCTGCATCATACCAATCACTTCGGTATGGAGGCCAGTAAAATAAAGCGTCAACACTACTCCTATCAATACGACCCATTCAATTAGTTCCTTTTTTATTTTCTTCGCCATTCTTGTTTTAGGGTAAAATTCATTTTCTACTCAAAATACAAAATCAGAGTGAAATTAATTCCATCAAAGTATTAATTTTGATCCCGCTTAAAAAAATGATCACCTAAAAAATTCTAAACAAATCTGTATGAGTTCGAAGTACGCAGCAATAATAGCAGGAGAAAAAGACATCAGGGAGCAACAAGTTAAAGCTGTAATTGAGTTACTGGAAGAAGGGGGTACTGTTCCGTTTATTTCGCGATACCGGAAAGAAAAAACAGGCAACCTTGATGAAGTAGCCATCGCTTATATCAAAGACCGACTGGAAAGACTCATTGAATTTGACAAAAGAAAAGAAGCAATACTCAAGTCCATAGAAGAGCAAGGTAAGCTTACAGATGAGCTTAGAGCGAAGATCAATAGAGCTTCCACACTTGCGGTACTGGAGGATATATACCTTCCTTATAAACCCAAAAGAAAAACCAAAGGGTCTATTGCCAAAGAAAAAGGACTAGAGCCCCTAGCCCATAACTTATTTGATCAAAGAGACATTGACGTATTTGTACTGGCCGAAAAATTCATTGATAATGAAAAGGGAGTAAATTCAGTAGACGAGGCGCTGCAAGGAGCACGGGATATTGTGGCAGAATGGATCAATGAAAATGCTGAAATTCGATCTGGACTTAGAAATTTGTTTCTGCAAAAGGGAATACTGACATCAAAAGTGATGAAAGGAAAAGAAATTGACGGACAAAAATACAAGGACTACTTTGAGTTAACCGAACCCATTAAGAGTGTGCCTTCTCATCGCCTACTGGCAATGAGGCGTGGGGAAAAAGAAATGATCCTTTCCTTAGACATAAGCCCCGAAGAAGATGAAGCAATATTTAGCATAGAAAAAAAAGTATTGAAAGCCAGCAATGATGCTAGTGAACAAGTGAAAACGGCCGCCAAAGATGCCTACAAGCGCCTGCTTAAACCATCGATGGAAACTGAAACTAGAATGGAATCCAAGCTTAAGGCTGACCAAGAGGCCATTCGTGTGTTTGCAGAAAACCTAAAACAACTGCTCTTATCTCCAGCTTTGGGGCAAAAAAATGTAATGGCAATAGATCCTGGATTTCGCTCAGGTTGCAAAGTAGTATGCCTCGATCGTCAAGGTCAATTACAGAAGTTTGAAGCTATATACCCTCATCCTCCACAAAAAAAGAAGATGGAAGCAGGCGAAACAATTAAAAACTTAGTCAAACAATTCAACATAGAAGCCATTGCCATAGGCAATGGCACTGCAGGCAGAGAATCTGAGCAGTTTGTACGGTCACTGGGTCTCGACACTTCAATAACCATAGCGATGGTAAATGAAAGTGGCGCATCGATATATTCAGCATCAGAAGTTGCCAGAGATGAGTTTCCAAATGAAGATTTAACCGTCCGTGGATCAGTTTCCATCGGTAGGAGAATGATGGACCCTCTTTCTGAGTTGGTGAAAATTGACGCAAAATCCATCGGGGTAGGTCAATACCAGCACGATGTAGACCAGCTTTTACTCAAACGAAACCTCGACGAAATAGTGGAAAGTTGTGTAAATGCGGTGGGTGTAGAGCTAAACACAGCCAGCAAACAATTGCTCACTTATGTATCCGGACTAGGGCCACAACTGGCAGAAAACATAGTGAACTACAGAAATGAAAATGGTTCGTTTAAGGACCGAGCTGCATTAAAGAAAGTACCCAGATTGGGAGAAAAGGCATTTGAACAAGCAGCGGGATTTTTAAGAATAAGAGAAAGTAAAAATGTATTGGATAGAAGTGCCGTACACCCTGAAAGATATGGCACGGTAAAGTCCATGGCAAAGGACTTAAACTGCCAGGTAGAAGATTTAGTGAAAAATGATAGTTATCGGAAAAATATTGATTTGAATAAATATGTAACTACTGAATTTGGCATCCCGACTCTTAAAGACATATTGGCCGAATTGGCGAAACCAGGTCGAGATCCAAGAGAAAAGTTCGAAACTTTCAGCTTCGCAGAAGGAGTAAATGACATGACCGATCTGAAAATAGGAATGAAAATCCCGGGAATCGTAACCAATATCACAAAATTTGGTGCGTTTGTTGATATAGGGGTGCATCAGGATGGCTTGGTACATGTCAGCCAAATAGCTGATAAGTTTGTAAGTGATCCTGCTGAGATAGTCAAACTCCAGCAAAGTCTAATGGTGACGGTTACTGACATAAACATTGAACAAAAGAGAATCTCACTATCACTTAAAGCAGACCCATTTAGGAAAACCCACCAAAAGAGTTTTGAAAAACCGAAAAAAAAGGAGAAACTTCCAGAGGGTGACTTTCAAAGTAAATTGGGAATGCTTAAAGGAAAGTTTAAAGGAAGTTGATAAAATTATTTAATTTTAAAAACCCAAGAGTGTGGCGAATTCAATTGAACCCTCAGTTGGTTAAATTTTGATTACTATGAAAAATACAGGTTTATTGGTTGTTTTCATATTGCTTTTTGCGTCAAGTAATTCTATGGCTCAAAAGCTGAAATATAAAGACATATTTGAATTGATAGAAAAGAAAGATTATGATACTGCAATCCCACAGATCAATGCCTTTCTCAAAGATTCCAAAAATGAAGAGCATGCCAATGCCCACTTGCAAAAAGGGCTTTATTTTGAACAAAAGATAGAACAGTATCATATTATAGCTGACTCTACTGCCCTACTTCAAGAGAGCGATTCTGCCATTTTCTTCTTAAATAAAGCCAAGTCCCTGATCAATGATAAGGAGTTAAAGAAAAACAGTGAATACTACCAAAGCTTCTATAGAAGAGACTTAAGGACAGGTGATTTCGGAATCAAACTTTCGGATGTATCCCTTGATCTTGAAAAGAAAATAGCCGCATTACAAGATTTAAGCAAGTATGCAAAAATCATTTGCAAAAACTTAGAAATAGCTGATCGCAACTACAAACTATCAAATGAACAATACCGACAAATTGCCACAATCTATAGCAGTCAAAATGACTTTTTTTTAATAGCAACCGAAACGGAAAAAGATGCCCTACAAGGAATGGTAGAACGCACCGACTCTATCAGAACCGCGATAGATGCGGTAAGAGGTGCTGTCAGTAAGCTTGGAAGAAAAGGATACAGTCCCGAAATTCAATTTATGGAAATCAAAAAATTTGGTGAAGATGGCATGACCAAGGCAGATTTCTTTCAAAATGACATTGTCGCTTGGGATTACCTTGCTTGGGCCGAAAACGCACAGCAAAATATCCGCATAGATGTGAGTAGAATGCGGGACAACTTGAACCAGACTTATGATGATTTAAAAGCAAAATTTGATTTGGTGAAATCAGGTGGAGGAATAAACGAAGGTGAATTAGCCACCTCCATTGACTCAAACCTGAAGAGTCAAATTAGAAGTGTAGATGAAAATCCACTACCAGAAAAACTCTTGAATATACTGATCAACCATACTCAATTTACCTTTATCACCAATAAAAAACTGAACACAAAATTAGCTGATGAATCAGATGTCAATTACCAACTCAGCATTACGAAAAAAGTAAATACACTGATTGATGACATTTCTACTCAAACATCTACACTGGTAGAACCCTATACGACCGACGGAACAAAAAAATACTCCAACTTTATTGAGACAAATTATGGTGGTGAATTTGGGTTGATCAAATACAGAAAGGGACTTGAGAGTCAATTTGATAAAGAAAAAATGAAATGGAAAGAACTCCAGTCGTATTGGACAGAAAAAAGCAAATGGGGGGTAAGTGAAGATGCTGCTGATTCCATATACCTGATTGCCAGAACTGACAGTTCATACACCAGTATGAAGCTTTCCAAATTCTATACTCTATCGATCACAGAAGATGACTCTGCGAATATTTTCGCTTTCGGTTTAGAATTTACAGGCGACAAAGACAAAGGGTACCTGGCTAAAATAGGAAACGATAGATTGATAAAGTGGAAAGTCAATTTTGACCTTGACAATTTCCAGTACGACGCTGAAGTATTGCGTGTAAATGGTGCTTATGCTCCAACTGCAGAGGGTGATCTTGCAGGATACCTTTACAGCAACGTTCCTGAGTCTAAAAACAATTTTATCATATTCAATAGCAGTAAACAAGGACAGCTCAACTGGGCCACCGCAGTGAAAATCACCAATGAGCCGGTATCCATCAAATTCAATGATTTTGTGAAAGAAACCAATGTCTTCTTAATGGATGAAAAAGCCTTGGAAACCTACGAAGGTGACGATCCTATCTATATCGTTTTTGATAGAAAAGGAGCTAAAGTCAGGTAATAATCCATAGAATGAATAAATCATTTCAATTTCTCTTCCTATTCATTCTAATGGCCACATTATACTCCTGTGGCACAGGAGACATTTCTAAAGAATTCACCAAAACTCAAGCCGTCATGCTTTTGTCTAGTGAGGAAAACAAAACATGGGTGCGTGTGTCCAAAACTGAAAATGGAGCAAGGCAAGAATTGACAGCATGTGAGCAAGAGAACTTCTTATATTTCGCAATAAGCGCTTCGGATTCTATTTTATACAACGTAGGCGAACTACCCGGATGCAGTGAAGCAGACACACAACCGGATACCCTGTTGAGAGCAACTTGGTCTCTCTCTCAAAACATCAACCTAATAGCCACCGACACACTTTTTTTAACAGACGAAAACAGCAAATCCCTGCCTCCTTACATCATCCGACAACTGACTGGCAGAAAGCTAAATATTCAGTTTACGGATGACAACTCAAATGTCATTGTCGAGGAGTATGTTTATTAGGGTGATAGGCTTAAGGCGATTTTAACCAATGACACTAACACTTGAACAAGATGATCCTAGCGGCAAAAAATTAACCAACAATAGCCCAACTCAGGAGATAATCCTTTCACTTGCTCGTAATCTCAACTGGTCACTATTTACGTTTCTAAGGCCTCTCATGAAAAATACCAGAGGTTAGACATAATTGATTTAGTTTTTTTAAC
>CAXBNB010000305.1:0-5717 GCA_963976505.1 uncultured Reichenbachiellaceae bacterium | reverse complement strand
AGAGTTTGGTATTACGCCTGAAACTTCCACTTTGATATCGGGCTTACAAAACGGAAGTCCTGACTTTCGTCAAAGCAATGTGATCAATATGTTGAATACAAAATACTTTATTGCAGGAGACCAGGCCAATGCTGTGATTGCCAACCCTGAAGCCAATGGAAATGCATGGTATGTCAGTGAAATTAGAAAAGTAGCAGGAGCAGATGACGAGATAAAGGTATTGAATGAAATCAATACCAAAACAGCAGCCGTGGTAGATACCACGCTTTTCAAGACCAGTAAGAGCAAGTACAGTGCAGCCAATATAATTCAGTTGATTGAGCAGAAACCAAATTACCTGAAATATGAAACCAATTGTTTTGAAGACGGGTTTGCAGTGTTTTCGGAGGTTTACTACCCAACAGGATGGATTGCTAAAATTGACGATGTAGAAGTAGATATTTTAAGAGTCAATTACATCCTTAGGGGAATGGAAGTGGCAAAAGGCAATCATGTCATTGAATTTGAGTTCAAACCTAATTCTTACTACATCGGCAATAAAATTATGTTGTTTTTCAACGTGGTGATCCTGTTGGTTTTTGTAGGTGGTGTTTACTTATCAGTCAAAAAATCTTAGATTTTCTCTCTTTGGAAAAAAAGAAACCTATAGTCGGTATGATTCTGGACAATGATTTTCCACCCGATCCGAGGGTAGAGAATGAAGCCAGGGTTTTGATCGATGCAGGAATGGAAGTCCACCTTTTTGCATTTTCCTATTCCAAGGATTTTGTCAAACAAGAAATCTATAAAGGCATACAGGTGCATAGGTATTATTGCGGCAAATTGTTGTATAAGCTATCTGCATTGGCATATACTTTTCCTTTTTATCACATTCTATTAAAAAAACCTATTGCGGAATTTATTCGAACAGTGGGTTGCCATGTGGTTCATATTCATGATGTTCAGGTGGCGAGAGCTGTTTTTATGATCAAATCTAAATTCAACTTTAAAGTAGTGTTGGATTTACATGAAAACAGACCTGAAATAATGAAGTTTTACAAACATGTAAGGTCATTTCCTTTGAAGCTCCTTATTTACCCTTCGATTTGGAAAAAAAGAGAAGAGGAATATATCTCTAAATCCGATGGGGTGGTGGTGGTAACAAAACATGCCAAAGAAGAGATTGTTAATCGTACAGGAATTGCTCAGGATAAAATGGTGGTGGCACCAAATGTAGTAGAAGCAGATTATGCTTCTAGCCAAACTATAGACAGTACTATTGTAGATCGATATCAGGATAATTTTGTGTTGTTGTATTTGGGCGATACTTCGGAGCGACGTGGATTGATTACAGCCATCAAGGCAGTTGAACAACTGAAGAATACCATTGAGAATATAAAATTGGTTGTGGTTGGAAAAAGTTCTTTTGATAGCCAATTGGCTCAATTGGCAGAATCGCTAAAAATCACTGATCAGGTTGATTTCTTGGGATGGCAACAGTCTGATTTGTTTCCATCTTTTATTGCGGCCAGTGATATATGTATTTCTCCTTTGGAAAGAAACAGCCACCATGATACTACCTATGCCAACAAGTTATTTCAATATATGGCATTGGGTGGGGTGCTACTGGTGAGCGATTGTATAGCACAGGAAAGCCTAGTGAATGAAACCGAAACTGGACTGGTTTTTAAAGATAAGTCTGTGGATGATTTTGTTAAGAAAACATTGGAATTGTACAATGATGAAGCCAAACGAAGCAGATGTGCGGAGCAAGGAAAACTGGCTGTTGCTAAAAAATATCATTGGAATAAAACGGGGCAGGAGTTGGTTGAATATTATAAAAAAAGATTGATTATTTGATATGGGCAATCCATTTGAGTTGTTGAAAAAGATTGATAGCAATCCTTTAATCATCACCAAAAACTATAAAACTGGTGAAAAGAGAGGGTTGGACTATATGGTATGGAGAGTTCAAAGGCCTTTGATTAAATTTTACAATAAGATTTATCAGTCGTTTAATCCGGGATCACCTTGGTTGTGTATCACTGCCATTGAGTTTTTTAAGAAATACTTGACTCAAGAAATGATCGGAGTTGAGTACGGAAGTGGAAGAAGCACTCATTTCTTTTGTGAAAAATCAAAATTTGTGGTGAGTATAGAGCACCACAAAGCTTGGTATGACCTGGTGAAACGAAAATTGGACAAAGAAGGAATTGACAATGTTGACTATAGATTTGTGCCTGCCAATGCGGAAAATGAAGCAATGGAACAGCCTGTATTTTACAAGGAATGGAATGTCAAGACAGACGAATTTGACAATCGAAAAATCTACAACAACTACTTTAATGTGCTAAATGACTTTGAAAATGACTATTTTGATTACATTCTAATAGATGGACGTGCTAGGCCTGAATGCTTGTTTACCAGTATGAAGCATCTGAAAAGTGGAGGCTTAATGATTCTGGACAATTCTGAAAGGGAAAGGTATTCTATCGTTTTTGACAAATTAAACGAGTGGAAAAGCTACACTTGTACTTCAGGATCAACGGACACTACATTTTGGGTTAAACCCTAACGTATATGGGGATCATTAAAAAACAAGCCATACAATCTACTCTTTTCAACTACATGGGTGTGGCTGTTGGTTTTTTGAATTCTACCATCTTGATGCCCAATCTTATTTCAAAGGAAAACATAGGTTTACTTGGTTTTCTTAATTCTACTTCTGTGATTTTCTCCACCATTTTTGCTTTGGGAATTCCATTGATTACGGTGAAAATATTCCCGAAATTCAGAGATCAGAGTAGCTCAAGTCACAATGGATTCTTTTCATTTTCACTGATAATGACAATCATCGGTGGTGTTTTGGGAGTAGTAGCATTCTTTTTCTTAGAGGATGTTTTGATCGAGGACAAGAATGAAGCCAAGTACTTTGCTCCCTTTGTTGCTGGATTTACTGTGTTGTTTCTATTTCGTTTGATATTTAAAAATTTCGACACCTTCATTCGAATGCTCTACAATTCAGTTCTTGGTGCGATTACAGAAAATTTTCTAGCCAAAGCTGTTCTTACTATCGCCTTGGTCGCTTATTGGTTGCTAGAGGGGTATGATTTTATCTATCTATTCATACTCTACATTTTGGGGTTGAGCATTCCCGGTATTGTTGCGGTAGGGTATGTCATTTACAAGAGTAGTTTCAATCTTGACTTTTCAAAATTCAAAAGAGCGAGTGCTGGATTGGGTAAGGAAATAAAGATGCTTGGGCTGTACGGATTGTTGGGAAGTATGGGGACAATAATAGTATTGGAAGTGGATAGAGTGATGATTAGTAACATGTTGGGACTGGCTGAAAACGGGATTTACACCACCGTATTCTTTTTTGGCATCTTCGTCAGCATACCTGCTAAAAGTGTCAAAAGAGTGGCAATCGTAGTGGTGTCAGATGCCTGGAAAGCAAATGACTTATCGACAATAAAAGAAGTGTATGCTAAAAGCTGCCTGAATCAATTTCTTTTTGCTGTCTATTTGTTCCTGGGTGTATGGCTCAATATTGATTTTGTTTTCGAACTCATACCGAATGAATATTCAGCAGGGAAATACGTGATATTGTTCATTGGCATTGGGCAACTGTTTGATATGTTGACAGGCGTAAACACTGAGATTATTTCTACTTCCAAATACTTCAGGTACAACACTTTTTTCATAGCCGGTTTGATTCTTTTGGTGATCATTCTAAACTATATTTTCATTCCATTGTATGGAATTACAGGTGCGGCTATAGCTTCCGCCCTTGCTGTTATATTAGTCAATGTATTGCGATACGTGTTTCTACTTATCAAATTGGACTATCAACCGTTTGATAGCAACATTATCAAGATTATTCTCTTAGGTTTGGCATGCTTTGGTTTACTTGCCTTAGTTCCTGTATTTGAAAACTTATATCTTAATATACTTATTAGAGGATCTCTTTTGACCTTGCTGTATTGGGTTCCTGCTTTTGCCTTAAAGATTTCTGTAGACATAAATTCGTCGTTATTGAAATTGTTTAAAAAATTCAATTGATAAGGTGTAAATGATTTCATTTTGATTGTCTATGATGACTGAAGAAGAAAAAAACGAACTTTTATTTAACAGACAGTTTATCATCTCTTCTTCCGAATTGAATGTGTTCAAAGGATGGAATTCCAATCTTATTGGAAATCTATTTATTTACTCACATCCCAACCTTGAGGTAACTGTCACTCGTAAAAACAAAAAGTCAATTGCTCTTTTGGGTTATATATTCGATTCTGAAAATTCAACTTATAGCAATCAGCAGGTACTGGATGTATTGGGTGAAAATGAGACATTTGAAGCTGTCTTGGAAGGTTCCGACAAGTATGCAGGTCGGTTTCTTATTATTTATCATGATTTAAGTGATTTCAAACTTTTTCATGATGCGGCAGGGCAGAGGGAAGTGTTTTATATGAAAGATGACAATATTTGGCTTGCCTCACAGCCGACTTTGTTGTCGGAATATGTTGAGCTAAAGAAAGGTGTAGAAGGCGCTGAGTTTTACAACTCCGAAAAATTTAAGCTACGGAAAGAGCGAATTTTGGATACTACTCAATATTTAGGCCTCAAACATTTGCCTGTAAATCATTACCTCGATTTACACACAGGTGAACCCACTAGATACTTTCCTAAGAAGCGAGTCACAAAACTACCATTGGAAGAAGCTGTGAAGCTCAGCTCTAAATACATCAAGGGTTTTTTGGAAGCCGTTAGCCACAGGTCCAAGTTGATGATTGCGGTGACAGGTGGATGGGATAGTAGGATGATGCTGGCAGCAGCTCTGCACATACCTGACAGTCATTATTTTATATTCAAACACAAACACCTAAAGGATACAGACCAAGATATTAAAACGCCAAAGAAGTTATTAGAACTTTTGGAGGTAGATTTTAATGTCATAGAGTATGATCCTGAACTGGAAAGTGATGTCAAAGCTTTGATGACAAAGAATGTGGAGTTGTCTAATCCTGTATTATACCCCGCATTTTACAATGAATTCTTCAAGAAGTATAAGGATAGATTGAATGTTACTTGTGTAAGTGAAGCTGCCCGAAATTATTTCCATTATCAAGCCAATCAGAGCGATGATTTTGTAAAAAAGCAATACCAAAAATGGGTGGATGACAATGCCGTCTCTTTTAAGGAAAATGGCTATCACATCTTGGATATGTTTTACTGGGAAGAAAAAATGGGCAACTGGTTGGCAAATGGACGGTCAGCTATGGGGTCGGTCATAGAAGATTTTTCACCATTCAATTGTCGTGAGTTAATGACCATATTTCTGTCGGTGGATGAAAAGTATCGAGACAGGTATAACCCTATTCTTCATAGAAAAATTATTGAGAAATTGTCAAAAGATGTACTTGCAGTTCCTATTAACGGAAGTTTAAAATACTCTATTATCAAATGGCTGGTGATCTTTAAAATATATCCGATATACAAGAGGGTTCAGCTATGGTTTAAAGCCAATTAATACTAATTTCTGCATTATGCACCTTTCCGTCATTATTCCCACTCTCAATGAAGAATACTACATTCAGGGCACATTAGATGCACTTTTGGAAGGAATGTCTGATGGGGCACTATGCGAAATAGTTGTAATAGATTCAGGAAGTAACGATAAAACTCTTGAATATGTGAAAAACAGAAATGTATCATTTGCGAAGAAGCCGGAATTCAATGGG
>CAXBNB010000304.1:0-5738 GCA_963976505.1 uncultured Reichenbachiellaceae bacterium | reverse complement strand
AAGCAGCTACAATGCTTCACAGCCAGCGCAATGTACTCGGGCCTGCTACAGATGGAGGGATTTACCTGCTTGGCATTCAAAAAGAGCATTTCAATGCTGATCAGTTTAAGAAACTCAGGTGGCAGTCTGCCAGCTTGTTTTCCGACCTTCAGCAATATTTCAGCAATCAAAACTCTCTTGTTGTCCATTTGTCAACAAAGGCTGACATAGACAGTGAAACTGACCTGAGGGCATTGTTCCGACTACAACCAAATGCCAAAACTGTTCAACTGTTGAAAGAGCTCTTCTTTGGAAAAAGTTACAAAAAGAAGGGCCAATACATCGACCCACATTTTATCTCTCAATTTCACCAGTCCCTTGGGCTGAGAGGCCCTCCAAAAATTTAGTCTTTGCTTGCTTTCCAGATTACCATTCGGAAAGCTTATCCATTTTATTTACTTAAAAATTAATTTCAACTAGTATTCACGTGCTTGAATACTCTATTTATATTGTTATGAGTAAAAGTTATTACGACCCAGCAGACCTAAAAAAATTCGGAGACATCTCAAAATTCCAACCTGAACTAGGAAAAAAATTCTTTGACTATTACAGTGAGGTTTTTAAAGAAGGCGCACTGACACAACGAGAAAAAGCATTGATCGCTCTGGCTGTGTCACATGCCGTTCAATGTCCATATTGCATAGATGCCTACACCAGCACTTCGTTGGAAAAAGGCGCTGACGAGGAGCAAATGATGGAAGCCATACATGTAGCGGCAGCCATCAAAAGCGGGGCTCTTTTAGTACACGGGGTGCAAATGATGAACAAAGTAGATGAATTGACCATGTGATCCATGGGTTGTTTCAAAATGAAAATGTAACAAATGACTGTCAATACCAAAATATCACTCAAAGGCCAACAGGGATCATTGTCGAACGCATCGAGGCAAATAGAGGTGCTGAAAAAAGGCAATTTTCCTCCGTTTAAATCCAAACTGGAAAACATCGGTTTATTGCCATTGCACCCAACCCAGCTTGATGTTTTTCAAGTCAATATGGGAAAAATGTGCAATCAGGTTTGCAAGCACTGCCACGTAGATGCCGGACCTGACAGAAAGGAAATCATGACCAGAGAGACCATGCAGCAGTGTCTGGATGCGCTTGATAACTCCAACATCCAAACGGTGGATCTGACCGGTGGTGCTCCAGAAATGAACCCAGATTTCAGGTGGTTTGTAGAGGAGCTGAGCAAGCGCAACAAGCATATCATTGTGCGTTGCAACCTCACCATCATTCTGGCCAATCAAAAATACAACGACTTGCCTGAGTTTTATAAAAAGCACAACATAGAGGTAGTTTCTTCTTTGCCGCATTTTTCGGCCAGAAGAACAGACTCACAGCGTGGAGAAGGTGTATTCGAAAAATCGATCAAAGCCCTGAACATGCTCAATGAAATTGGTTACGGAATGGAAAATTCGGATCTTAAACTGAACCTGGTGTTCAATCCATCTGGAGCATTTTTGCCGGGTGATCAAAAGCAACTTGAAAATGAATTCAAACAACGGCTGAAAAATGACTATGACATTGACTTCCACGAATTGTATGCCATCACCAACCTGCCGATTTCGCGTTTTCTTGATTACCTGGTAAACACCGGAAACTATGAAGCCTACATGGAAAAGCTAGTGGAGGCTTTTAACCCTTCTGCCGCCACTGGTGTGATGTGTAGAAACACTATCTCTATAGGCTGGGATGGCTACTTATACGATTGTGATTTCAATCAAATGCTTGATTTGAAGTTTGAAGGAAAAATTCCTAAACACATCAAGGATTTTGATGTGGAGAAACTAGAATCAAGGGAAATTATATTGAACAATCACTGTTATGGCTGTACTGCAGGATCAGGCTCAAGCTGTGGGGGAGCTACGGCTTAGTGTAGCTGTGCAAATGCCACCTTGTCATCCCGACGAAGGAGGGATCTTCTTCGCTTATTACAGGTCGGTAAGAAAGATTTCTCCTTCGTCGAAATGACAAAAAGGCCTAAAGTGAAGGCTATGACGTTATACGTATAACCTCACACCATTACTATTAACTATTAGATTTACGAAAAATGCAAGGATACCTAGAAACAACAAAAGATGTATACAAACAAGCAGCATTGACTCCTGATGTAGGATTGTGCTGTACCACCTCCCCAATCTGGCAACTGCCGGGTTTGGAAATGCCGAAAAAGATGCTCGCCATGAACTATGGCTGTGGTACGACGGTGCATCCAAGGGATTTGGTCAACAACCCTACTGTACTCTATGTAGGTGTGGGTGGCGGCATGGAACTGCTGCAGTTTTCCTATTTCTCCAGAAAAACCCAAGGAGTGATCGGTGTAGATGTAGTCGATGAAATGTTGACTGCTTCTGCCGAAAACTTTGTGGAAGCAGAAAAACTCAATCCATGGTTTGAAAAGGATTTCGTCGATTTTAGAAAAGGAGATGCGCTGAACTTACCCATAGAAGACAATACCATAGATGTGGCTGCACAGAATTGCCTTTTCAATATATTCAAAACTGAAGAACTGAAAAAGGCCCTTGCTGAAATGTATCGAGTGCTAAAACCCCACGGACGATTGGTGATGTCTGATCCCATTTGCGATCAAGAGATGCCAGAAAACTTGAGGGCAGACGAAAGGCTCAGGGCACTTTGCCTGAGTGGTTCTATTCCCATGAAAGAGTATATCAAAATGCTGACCGATACTGGATTTGGAACTGTAGAAATCAGGGCCAAAAGACCTTACCGTATGCTCGCCCCCGGACAATACGATACAGAAAACCTGATATATATCGAAAGCCTAGAAGTATGCGCCATCAAAGACCCAATGCCTAAAGACGGCCCTTGTGTGTTTACAGGAAAAGCGGCCATCTACTATGGCGCTGATGAATTATTTGATGATGGAAAAGGCCATACACTGTTGCAAAACCAGCCTCTTGCTATATGCGATAAAACTGTAGGAGCATTGGCTTCTCTTGGCAGAGAAGACATTCACATCACCGAATCAACATGGTTTTATGATGGCGGGGGGTGTTGTTGAAACAGTTCAAATCAAATAGATCAAAATCACAATAAGAAAGTTCAGCCCCATTCCAATCAAATGCGGTTTAAGTGTAAATTCTGTATCATGATTTATGACATTTAATATCCAGTCAACTATTAACCAGCAAATTCCAATAACCCCAAATATTAATGATGAAACAAAACCTAATGGTGGAGTATGACCATCTCGGATTCCAAAAATAATAGAAAGAGTAATAGACAAAACTATTGTCAAGCTATAAATCACTATTTTAACTTTATTATAAGTATTCATGAATTTAGTTAAATGTATTTTCATTCATTAAAATTCATCTATCGGTTGTATATCCGATTATTGTCTGTTATGCACAGCTTGATATATTTCTTCAACTGTTCTCCATTTGATGTCACGAATTTCTTCTACATTAATATTCGGCTGAGAAGTTGTTCCATTAAAGAATATACATGGAAATATTGTTTGACTTTCAGGAAATGAAACCTCCCCTTCACGAATAACCTCATGATCAAGTGAAGATAATATTCTAAGTTCACCATCTATATTCTTAACTAAGATATTCATTATATCCCATGGATATCCCCAATAATGTTTATCATCTTCAAGAATAATTGGATTGAAGAAAAACAGAATTTCTTGTTTCCCAATTTCCAAATTCAAGTCATAGAGCAGGTAATCAATTCCGTCTTCATAACCTGAGGCTTCATAAACTTCTAGCTCAGGATCATTATCTATGTTTAGAAATTTGACTTTTTCTATTCGCCGGCCAGAATTAGTTTTGGTAAACCAGATGCGAAAGTCAGATGAAATCCAATACTCGTCATATATATTTTTTTCCTCCGATCGAGAATGTACAATGAAGTCCTTTTGATTATCTCCATCAATATCAATTGAAATTACTTTTTCAATTTTACTTGTGATTATATCTTTTAGCTCCTTCGGTATATAGTCAAGAGTATCGGTCAAAAGGAAGCCTTGACCAAAAACGTTAGAAGAAAATAAGGAAAAGAGAAGTAGAAAAAAGTTTTTCATAAGCATCTACTGATTGTGCATAAAATCTATACTCAATACTGCCCAGACCCAAGCATAACCAATGTGCAGCCATGAACAGTTTCTATTCCTTGTTTTTGTGCCATTGATTCTAATAAGTCATTTTCTGCTCCAGGATTAAAGATAATCCTTTTTGGTTTTAACTCAAGCACGTAATCTTCATAGCCTTTGAAGTGATCTGCTCCGACATACATGGTTACCGTATGGATATCGGCTAGCTCAGGTTTGTCTTTGATGTTGAGGATTTTATGGCCAAAAACTTCTCCGGGCTTGTTTCCAACGGGTATTATTTCATGGCCTTTGTTTTCTAATCTTTCTGCTGCCAAATAAGCGTACCTAGATGGATTTGGCGTAGCTCCTATGATCACTGTTTTCATTTGTTGTTTTTTACACGTCTTAAAAAAGATTTCTTCAAAGTCGAAATGACAAGTTTTGAGATTTCTTTATCACTGGCTTTTTTTAGCGTATTTCATTACCAGCATTTCCGCACATTTCTCCCCGTCGATAGCTGCTGACATGATGCCACCGGCATATCCGGCACCTTCTCCGCATGGGAACAATCTTTCCACCTGTAAATGTTCCATTGTTTCCCGATTTCTCGGAATACTGACAGGAGATGACGTCCTACTCTCCACGCCAACCAATACCGCTTCGTTGGTCAGGTAGCCTTTCATCTTTTTTCCAAAAAACCTAAAACCGATTTTAAGTCGTTCAGAAATTTCTTTTGGCAACACTTCTTCAAGATTCACCGACTCCAATCCCGGCTGATACGAACACTCTGGTAAAGTATTGGAGTGTTGTTTTGATACATAATCCACCAATCGCTGGGCAGGCGCTTTTTGCGTGTTTCCTGCTGCAATGCATGCCTTCTTTTCTACTTCTGCCTGAAACTTCATTCCAGCCAATGCACCAGATTTTTGATAGGTCTCAAAGTCCGAGCTTTCAACAGAAACCACCATACCAGAGTTGGCAAACTTCGAATCACGCTTGGATGGGCTCATGCCATTGACCACCACTTCACCCTGACTGGTGGCAGAAGGTACAATAAATCCCCCTGGACACATGCAGAATGAAAACACTCCTCGTACTGCTTTCTGGTATTCGGTCTGAGTAGCCATGGCATAAGGTGCTGCTGGCAGGTAAGCCCCCCTAGAGTCACAATGGTATTGAATCTTGTCGATGAGTTGCTGAGGATGCTCTAGCCTTACACCCAAGGCAAATGGTTTGGGCTCGATCAACACCTTTTTCCGATCCAACAATTCAAAAATATCTCTAGCCGAATGTCCCGTAGCAAGAATTACCCCGATTCCTTCATGCACATCTCCAGTGGCAGTCACCACGCCTTTCCAGGTATTATTATCTATTTTAAAATCTGTTACCCTGGTATTAAAAAGAATCTCTCCACCTTTTTCCAAAATGGCTTCTCTCATGGAAGCTATCACCTTTGGTAATTTGTTGGTACCAATATGGGGATGGGTATCAACCAAAATATCTTCAGCAGCTCCATGTGTCACCAGTATCTCAAGGATTCTTGTCGTATCTCCTCTTTTTTTAGAGCGGGTATATAATTTTCCATCGGAATAAGTACCGGCTCCACCTTCTCCAAAACAATAATTGGAATCTGGATTGAC
>CAXBNB010000303.1:0-5738 GCA_963976505.1 uncultured Reichenbachiellaceae bacterium | reverse complement strand
GAAGATGATAAGTTTGACCTGCTCCATGATGTCATCCAGTTGATGAAAATTGACAGCAAAATTTACAATGAAGAAATATTGTACTGCCAAAACATTGCGGCCAAACTGGGGTTTCCATTGGAAGCTGTAATGGAGATTTATCCCCATGTAAATACGCGTATCAACCTGAGTGTTCCTGGAGAAAAAGAAGCGATCAAAAAGAAACTATACAAAATACTGAACCGATAACTCATGGAAAGAAAAGTTGTAATGATCGAGGGGACTCGTACTCCATTTCTAAAGTCCGGCACAGACTACTTTGACTTGATGTCTTACCAACTTGGGGCAATGGCAATCAATGGACTGATTACCAAATCTGGCATTCAAGCTCAACTGGTTGATCAAGTAATTATGGGTACTGTGGTTCACAATATCACCACACCAAATGTTGCCCGTGAATGTGCCTTGACTGGTGGCATTCCATATACTACTCCGGCACATACCGTTTCACAAGCTTGTATTTCGGCAAATGCCGCTATTTCAAGTGGTGTGGATTTGATCCGAACAGGACAAGCCGACGTGATTGTAGCTGGCGGCACAGATTCTGTTTCTGATATTCCTATTCCATTTAGAAAGGAAATGAGGAAAAAATTATTTGCTGCAAGAAGCATCAAAACATTTGGACAAACCCTGAAATTTCTTGCCAGTTTGAGGCCTGCAGATTTTAAACCGGTAGTTCCGGCTATAGCGGAGTTTACGACTGGTCGCACAATGGGTCAAGATTGTGATTTGATGGCAGCAAGATATGGCATTACACGCCAGTCCCAAGACGAATTTGCTGTCCGCTCACACAAACTAGCAGCAGAAGCAGCGGAAAAAGGCATTCTAGGAGCTGAAATTACAACTGCTACTTTTCCTCCTTATTTTAATAATATTGTTCATGACAATACTTACAGGGGAGACAGCACAGTAGAAAAGCTTGCTAAACTACGCCCTGCATTCGATAAGAAAAATGGCACTTTGACAGCCGCCAACTCTTCTTTTTTAACGGATGGTGCAGCAGTGGTTTTACTGATGTCTGAGGAAAAAGCCAAAGAACTTGGGCTAACTCCAAAAGTATCAATCAGAAACTATGCCTTCACTGGCCAAGATCCTGAGGAAGAACTACTCCTAGGCCCAGCTTACGCCACTTATCAGCTCATGCAAAAAGAAGGATTGACCATTAATGATATTGACGTATTTGAATACCACGAAGCATTTGCTGCACAAATCCTCACCAACTTAAAATGTCTTGATTCTGATACGTTTGCTAAGGAGAAAATGGGGATATTTAAAAAATTAGGTGAAATCCCACTGGATAAATTCAACATCCATGGAGGATCGCTATCTCTTGGTCATCCCTTTGGAGCCACAGGTGCGAGGCTTTTGACAACAGCGGCAAATCGCTTACAACGAGAAGACGGCAACTTGGCTTTAATTGCAGCCTGTGCTGCTGGTGCTCATGGACATGCAATGTTGCTTGAGAGATATTAAATCAACCATTAGTTTAATAAAATCGTTATCTTCGTTACAAATAATTAGCAAATGGAACTTGATTGGAGAAACCACATCGACTCTAACACAAAAATATTAGTAGGCAAACCTATCATTAAAGGAACAAGAATCTCTGTTGATTTAATCCTTGAATTGTTGTCTTCCGGCTGGACAAATGAAATGATTCTCAAGAGTTACCCAAATTTATCCAACGAAGATCTTAAAGCCACATTTCTTTTCCTTCAAGATTGCATGAAAGAAGAGTCATACTTTCCAACTAAAAGCATAGCATAAATTGTTGTTCTTTGCTGATGAAAATATTCCAGCTCCTGCAATCACCTATTTAAGGGAGAATGCTTTTGAAATTATTGGCATTTCTGAATCTACGGATACGAAAGGGCTATCTTACATTAATGTTTTAGCTACTGCAATAAAGATGAATGCCATTTTATTAACTCTGGATTCTGATTTTGGAACATTAGTCTTTAAGAACGAACTTTCCCCACCAAAAGGGATTGTGTACTTCAGAGATAAAGGTTCTGACCCTTTGCAAATAGCAAAATGGATTGTTCACAGAATCAAAAATGAAAATTTAAGGCTTGAAGGTTACTTTACGGTAATTGAAAAATCTGGAACACGCCAAAGAAAACTATAAAATTATATTTTACCTGCAATGAAAATAGATCAACTACTCACACTCGAAAAGCAAGATAATATTGCTGTACTCTGGATGGATTTACCAGGAGAAGACTGGAATAAGATCACCATTTCTATGGTTGCCCATTTTGAGGAAGTCATTGAACAAATCCAGAATGATGACGAAATAGTAGCTGCAGTATTCATCAGTCGGAAAAAAGGCTTTATGGCTGGTGCAGATATTGAGGAATTTCTTACACTAGGAAAAGGAGAGGGAAAAAAAACATCTATTTATGGACATAAAATGTTTGCCAAAATAGAAGACTCCAAAAAACCGTTTGTAGCTGCCATTCATGGGGCTTGTATGGGCGGAGGAACAGAAGTATCATTGTCATGCGCCGGACGTGTAGTTTCATCACACACTTCTACTATGATGGCCTTACCGGAAGTAAAATTGGGACTTTTACCAGGACTTGGTGGTTCTTTTCGCATGCCACGGTTGATAGGCCTCCAAAAGGCATTGAACATTATACTTACAGGGAAAAATGTGTACGCTCATTCAGCTTACAAAATGGGATTGGCTGATGTCATAGTCGATCAAGCTAATTTGTTGCAAGCGGCAAAAAAACATGCCATCAACATTGCCACTGGCAAATTCAAAAGAAAAGACAAAAGGAGCATATCTGAAAAAATACTAGAAGGAAATCCAATTACAAGAAATGTTATTTTCAATAAGGCAAGGCAAATGGTGATGCGTACCACCTATGGCAATTACCCTGCTCCTCTCAAGATAATAGACACCATCAAAGGACATTGGAATAAAAACAGGGAAGACTCCTGGGAAATCGAAACCTCAAATTTCGACGTGCTGTTACAATCCAACGAATGTTATCAATTGATTCATCTCTTTTTTGCGATGAATGCGATGAAGAAAAATCCAAATAAGGAATTGGTGAGAAAAGTGAATACCCTAGCAGTCTTGGGAGCAGGGTTGATGGGAGAAGGAATCGCTGAAGTATCTGTTCCCAAGGGTATGAACATATTGCTCAAAGACCTTTATCCTGAAAGCCTCACAAAAGCAAAAAAAAATATTTGGAGAAATTTATCAAAAAAAGTAAAACAAAAATCCATCAATTCTGCTAAAGCAGAAACCTTGATAAATCAAATAAATACCTCTACAGACTTCACGGGTTTCCAAAAAGCAGACATGGTAATCGAAGCGGTTTTTGAAGACATTAGTATCAAACACCAAGTCATCAAGGAAACAGAACAACATATCTCTGACCATACCATATTTGCTTCCAACACTTCTGCACTTCCTATAACGGAAATAGCTCAGGCTTCTTCTAGGCCAGCACAGGTAATAGGGATGCACTATTTTTCCCCTGTACAAAAAATGCCTTTGTTGGAAATCATCACTACTGACCAAACTGCCGACTGGGTAACAGCTACTGCACTCGACGTAGGAATCAGACAAGGAAAAACCTGTATTGTAGTGAAAGATGGCCCGGGATTTTACACTACTCGAATTTTGTCTCCATTCCTCAACGAAGCATTGTTGCTATTGGAGGAAGGTGCAGACATTCTTCATTTGGACAAAGCCATGAAGCAGTTCGGTTTTCCAGTAGGCCCTGTTAACCTGATCGATGAGGTAGGAATAGATGTAGGAGCACACATTTCAGAAGGCGCTTTAGGTACTTTTTTCGCTCAAAGAGGAGAAAAGGGGAATAACAAAATGAGGGAGTTGGCTGATGCAGGTTTTAAAGGAAGAAAAAACAACAAAGGCTTTTTGCTTTACGATCCAAAAACAGGCAAAAAAGTTCGTGGAAAAGTGAATGAAGAGATCTATCAGTTTTTCGGCGGTAACAGCAGAAAACAATTAGATACTCTGGTTATTCAAGAGCGAATGTCACTCATGATGATCAATGAAGCAGCCATGTGTCTTGAAGAAGGCATCATCCAATCACCTAGAGATGGAGACATTGGAGCCATATTTGGATTGGGGTTTGCTCCTTTTACTGGCGGCCCATTTAGGTATTTAGATCATATCGGGCTGGACTATATTTTATCCATTTTTGAAAAGTACAAGGATTTAGGAAATAGATTTACTCCTGCTAAAATTTTAGTTCAATATGCCAAAGAAGGGAAGAAGTTCTATTGATACAACAAACTAAAGCGACCATGCGTTTATTATTCGTATGAGAAATTTTCTCTTGATATTGAGTGCATTTTTTCTTTGGTCAGGCTCACTCTTGGCACAGGGTCTTTCAAATTCTCCTAAAACAAACCCTGATTTGAAGGAATCAAAATACAACCACTTTTTGCAACCTAAATCATTCACAAATTCAAAAGACTTAAGATTACCCTTGGCTTCAAAAGGATTGAGAAACAGGTCAATCGAAAATATTGACTTGTATGGAAAGGAGCATAGAGACTCGTTGCTCACTGCTCAACCACAAGCCAAGCTTAAAATAAATAAAAACTTTGAACCCATAGTTTATTCTTCAGACACACCGATCAAAAGAATAAAGGATGAAAGGTACATGCCCACTGTACAACCGGCAGATTCTGCTGTTTATCATTCCATGTTAAAAAAGTGGATTTATAAGGCTGAGTAGCAAGTAATTCACAACATTCAAGTCTACCAGACATCTTTTTAGATTCTCACTTCAAAGAACTATATCTTTCCAATCAGTAATAAAGCTACCAGCCTCAAAGACTCAATATTTTACCAGCCATCAAATCCATCAATAATTAGTAATAAGAAGCTGTATTTTAGGTATTTTGAACTTTCTTTACATTTGCAACCAATCTAATACTTACAACCTGAAGTGACTTTCTATAATGCTTATTTTTACCTCCACACGATATGAGATTTAATGACCTTTTGGTTAAATTCCTCATCTGGAGGCTGAAGCATATTAGCAACAATAATTTCGTGCTTCTTCTCAGTGGACTTATTGGCTTGGTGGCCGGTATGGCCGCAGTTACCCTTAAGAGCACAGTACACCTGATTCAGGGGTTTTTAGAAAAAAACCTTGACATCACAGGCATCAACTACCTGTACTTGTTTTATCCACTGATAGGCATCATGCTTACTTTGATAGTAGCAAAGTATATTTTCAAGGAAAAACTTGGGCATGGGATTACCCAAATTCTATATACGATTTCAAAAAACTCAAGTATAGTACGTCGTTCTATGATGTACTCAAGGATGGTCACAAGGGCCATCACAGTTGGGTTTGGTGGATCAGTCGGTCTGGAAGCACCGATTGCTCACACACCTGAACTACAAAAAAAGAACGTTGCTCATTGCGTGTGGTGCCTCAGGAGCCATCTCTGCCATTTTCAACTCTCCCATTGCAGGAGTGATATTTGCTATCGAAGTAATATTGACAGATGCTACAATTAACAAATTCATTCCGATATTAATTGCCTCAGTCACGGGCTCATTGGTATCACTAATATTATTGGGTGATGACATTCTATTTTCTTTCAAAATCAAAGATCAATTTAGTGCTGGCGATGTTCCGTATTACATGCTGCTCGGAATCGCCTGTGGCATAGTTTCAGTACATTTTACACGGGTT
>CAXBNB010000302.1:0-5743 GCA_963976505.1 uncultured Reichenbachiellaceae bacterium | reverse complement strand
CGCACAAAGAAGCAACACTGAAGCAACACCCGAAATTCAAAACCGATTTTCATAAACTCATCATGCAGCAGCTCAGCAACCTGCTCAATTCATACGCTAAGGCATACAACAAAAAATATGAGCGAAAGGGTGCTTTGTGGATCGACTACACCAAACGGTTTCAGATTAACTCGGATAGCTATTTAACTGCTGCCATAAATTACATTCATCAGAATCCTGTGAACCATGGATTTGCATCCAAAACAGAGGATTGGGTTTTCAGTTCTTACCATTCTATCTTATCCGCTAAACCAACTCTACTTTCCAGAAACGAAGTAATCGATTGGTTTGGGGGCTATGAAGCCTATGTTGCGTTTCATGCCACTAATGTAGCCGAGCTTTTAGAAGAGCTTGAATATTAGAAATATTCTGAGATAGAAACCTCCAAGATTATATGTTGTGTTTCCCTAATTAGTGTTGGAAGCTCACACAACACAATCAATGGGGATAGATATAGAGAAAGACCATGTGTAATCGCTTTTTAACGGGAGTCAATTTATGTCTTTCAAACAGGTATGAACTGTAAAGAAATCCCTCTTAATAAGTTTGCAAACTACTTTAATGATTTTCAGCTGCAATAGCTGTAAATTTGGGGTTGTATTCCACTTATATTTCTTGGCAAAATAGCAGCAATGCAGCCCGATATTGGAACCATTCCTTTGTTGCTTGTTGGGGGATAAATAAAAGGCTAATTGAAATCAAATGTTTAGACATCAGGGTAAAAGCAGGACTTTACAGCACAACCTGCGCATTGCTATTATTTTGTCTTTTGTAGCAGGCATTGTCAACGTTACAGGATTTTTATCCATCAAACAATTGACCACCAATGTGACAGGGCATTTTGCGCTTTTCATCAATGACGTTTCCAATTTAGAATTCTGGAAAGGCACGATTTACTTCTTGTACATCTTCTCATTTTTATTCGGCTCTTTTTCATCTGGTTTTCTTATCGAAAAAATCAGAGAAACCAAAAAGCTTAATGTATTCGTGTTGCCAATCATCATTGAGTCATTCATTTTAGTGACCATTGCTGGCTTAAGCCACTTCAATGGCTATCTGTATCCCGATCTCATTGCGTGTATGTTGCTGTTTGCCATGGGATTGCAAAACTCGTATGTCACTAAAATCTCTAATGCCATAGTAAGGACCACCCATTTAACTGGGCTGTTCACCGATTTGGGAATTGAACTGTCGCAATTATTTTTTCCGAAATCACATCCCAATAGAGAGAAGATCAAGTCAACCATAAAACTTAGGATTTATATTATATCCTTTTTCTTTCTGGGAGGATTAATTGGTGGGTTCCTCTATTTAAGAATGGGCTTGCAATTGAATACATTGATTCTAGGAGCTTTGATATTATTGATAAGCCTGTTTTATGACGACCTAAGGTTCAGGGTAATTATCGCCAGAAGAAAATACCAACAGAAAAAACGAATGCCACAGCGGTAGGATTGACTGAATTCTTTTTAAACTAAAAGAGATCGGTCAACTATTGGATTTAAACCTGATCAGATATCATAATGACATTTGATGAATTAAAATTGCTAGAAACTATTCACATTTCATTTCTTAATGTACATTTGAGACAAAGAATTAAACCTCAATGAAATCTTCTTATTTTATTTTGTTGATTGCTCTTTTTGGACTTTATAGCTGTCTTGAGCCATTCAACCCCAAACTCCGTGAGAGTGAAAGCAGCTTTCTGGTAGTAGATGGGATCATCACCGATCAGCCCGGACCCTATACTGTGAAAATTACGAGAAGCGCAGCAATAGGCGAGGAGACAGAATTTGTGTCCGGTGTGGACATGTCCATAGAAGAAGAAAATGGCATGGAAGCGTCGTTGACCGAAATATCCGATGGTGTTTACCAAACGGCAGGCATACAAGGCGTGGAAGGCAAGCGCTACAGACTCAATTTCAATTACCTTGGCCAAGAATACCAATCCTCTTGGCAAAAGATATATGCTTCACCTGTCATTGACAGTATCTATTACAAAGCCGAAAAAAGAGGCACTTTAGACAAGGACAATGATGTTTATGGTGTGCAATTTTTTGTCGCCAACCATGGCGCTGAAGACGCTACAAAATATTTCAGATTTGAATGGGATGAAACCTGGAGAATAGGTGTGGCGAGGGGTATTACTGATGATTACGTTGGTAGGGATTCGATAACGCCCACCACCAAGAGGTTTATCACTACATGCTGGAAAAGTGCCGAAACCAGGAGCCTAAACTTGGGAACGACGCTGGGATTATCCAAAAATGTGCTTTCTGGACATAAATTGGGTTTTATCACAGGAGAGGAAGCACGCTTTACCAGACAATACAGCACCTTGATCAAACAATATACCCTTTCGGAAGAAGAGTATTTGTTTTGGAAATACCTCAAAGAAGCCAATGAAGAAATCGGAGGGCTGTTTGGAAAACAACCCGCTAAGGTGGTAAGCAATGTCACCAACCTGTCCAATCCCGGAGAAACGGTACTCGGGTATTTTTCCGCCAGTGGATTTTCTGAAAAGAGGTTGTATGTAGGTAGAGGAAGTCTGCCCCCTGAATTAACTGCCAACCCATCGTGTACGCTCTTGCCTTATTTAAAGGAAGAACTTATGGAGGAATATGAGACTACTCTGCTACAAGGCATAGAAAACGGAAGCCTTTTTTTTAGACTTCTTTACGATGAAGAAAATACTGAGGTAGTAGCTGGTGCCGAACTTACCCCTTTACGGTGTGTGGATTGTGTGGCCAATGGAGGTACTGATATCAAACCTGATTTTTGGGAAGAATAAAAAATAAACCTATATGGTTTTAGAAACCTAATAGCTTTGCTAAGCCAATATAAAATCTCAGAATAGTGCATTCCAAAAACCCTTTTGTAGAAGATTACGATTTTGATACGCTCATTCAAAGTGATGCTGGATTAAAGCCCTATGTTTTTATAAATGAATACGGAAACAAGACTATAAAATTTGGTGACAAACAAGCTGTAAAAGCTTTAAATAAAGCCCTATTAAAACTTCATTACGGTATTTTATGGGACATTCCAGAAGACAATCTTTGTCCTCCAATCCCGGGGCGTTTAGACTATTTGTTGCACATATCAGACCTCATGACCAAAAAGGACATACGGCTGTTGGATATTGGCACAGGAGCCAACCTGATCTATCCCATTTTAGCGACCTGTCATTTCAATTGGCACTGTACCGGTAGCGAAGTAGATCACAATTCGTTGAAAAATGCGCAAGTCATCATCGACCAAAACAAGGTGCTGAGAAATACGCAACTAAGACATCAAAAAATCAAGGGTTCCATTTTGGAGCACATAGTCAAGTCAGACGATGTTTTTGATGTAGTAGTTTGCAACCCTCCTTTTTTCAAGAGTGCCCTTGATGCCCAACAAAAAAATCAACGCAAAGTCCACAACTTGCAACTGAAAGAAAAGGACACCAAAAATTTTGGAGGTCACTCAAACGAGTTGTGGTTCAAAGGTGGTGAAGAAGCCTTTGTAAAGAAAATGGCTTCAGAAAGCGTTCAATTCAAAAGCCAAGTACATTGGTTTACTTCTTTGATATCAAAAAAGGACAATGTGCGAGGTATCAAAAGAGCTGTCAGCAAAACCCAGCCTACACAATTGAAAGTGGTGGAGATGGGTCTAGGCAACAAAAAAAGCCGCTTTATTGCCTGGACTTTTCGTTAACGTATTGGGTTCACTGTGATCCATTTATAGGTTTGATCACTTGGCAGATCTCATAAATAAGCATAAGGTACTTTCAATTGGGTTTGAGTTCCGATGATTTCTCCTTTTTCGTTTTTTAGATTTTTCACAATCAAGTCAATCTTAATTTTCAAAGTCCTGTTGATCAGATCGATGCGTTCCTGAATAATGGTTGATGCCAAAGAATTGTGAGGTTTTCCTGTATTGGAGGTGTTGGTCAACCCACGACCATTGTCACTGACTGAAATTTCAATATGCTCCCCTTTTTTGGTAAAACTGATTTGGATGTTTCCCTGATGTTCTAAGCCGTACACCCCATGTTCTATGGCATTTTCTACGAATGGTTGTACGAACATAGGAGGAATGGTATCGCTATCCGGATCAATTTGATCTTCCACCTCTATTTGATAATCAAACGCGTTGTTGAGCCTCATTTTATGGATGTCGAGGTAGTTGGTAAGCATCTCTATCTCTGCGCTGACTGGTATAAATTCCTGCCTCGAATTTTCGAGGATTTCACGCATGAGTTTTGAGAACTTGGATAAGTACAGTGCTGCTTTTTGAGCATCGTTTTTCAACATGAAATTTTGAATGGCGAGCAGTGCATTGAAAATGAAATGAGGGTTGAGTTGTGACCTCAAGAAGCGCTGCTCGATTTCTACTTGAGCCTGCTGGCGTATGCTAGTCCGCTGCTTAATCACGAAATAAATGACCACTAGGATAAAAAGAAAAAAGATAATGCCAATGATCAGCGCGAGGTTTTTTTGTTTGATTACAAGTGCTTGTATTGAAGCTTGCTGAGATAGGGAAGCAATTTCAGCCTCTTTTCTTTCTGTTTCATATTCGGTGCGCACCTGATTCAATTGCCTAGACCTTTGCTCATCGTATAGCGTATCCAAATATTGCGTTAGCTCACTCAGCGCCTTAAATGCTTCTTTATAATTTCCCTGACTGGACATTATGTCTTTCCTGCTTTTGTATGTATCCCTCAAGCCAAGGTTATATTTCATTTTAGTGAAAAAAGTAAGGGCACTGTCATTGTAATGAAGGGCTAGGTCATATTTTTTGAGTAGTAAATAGGCATCTCCCAAACCTGCGTATGAAAATCCTTTGGTTACAGGTTTGTTGGCATCTGATAGTCTTTGTAAAAGCAATGATTCTTCAAAACAATTTATGGCTTCAGCGATATTTTGATTATTCTTTATATAGGCTAAACCTTTGTTGTTCAATACCTGAAACAGATTAGCTGTGTCCTTTTTAGCTCTTGTCATTTCTTCTACAATTGCCACCTTTTCAAGTATTTCCTCTAAGGTTTTTTCTAGCTTAATATAAATGGAGCTTAGATTGAAATTAACAGTAATCAACATGTCCTTGTCATCCACTTCGAGGAAGTATTCATCGGCCATATTCATATACTTTAGGGCTTCCTCATATTGACCATCTTTATAGAGTATTGACCCGATGTTCATGTGTGAAATAGCCATATTTGTTTTATTCCCGGTCTTTTCTATATAAGAAATGGCGCTCTTGGTCGCCATGATGGCCTTGGCATTATTTCCTTGTCGCTGGTAAATGTTGGTCATCAGTCCATAGGACTGAATGATGCCAAGGTGATAATCCTTTTCCTTTGAGTATTGCTGCATTTGTTCAGCGGTACTTTTAGCCGAATCCAATTCAGCAGATTTTAAAAAATCAATGCAGATATTTATAAGGCTATCTACGTATTCCTTCTCCTGACCGTGTGCTTGATAAGATAGCGTGAACATCATCCCAATTGTGATTACTCTAAAAATTTGTTGATATTTCTTCAAAAGGATTGATAGCTGCATAATAGGTGGTCTGGTTACTTGCCTGTAGATTTTAAAAAAAAATGATGTTTCAATTGAAAACCATTCTTAAATCAAAGGCTAAAAGCTGTAAAGTAAATCTGATAATTTGGTTTAAACAAACTGAGTTTAATCTTGTCTGATGATTTCATACTAATGCA
>CAXBNB010000301.1:0-5750 GCA_963976505.1 uncultured Reichenbachiellaceae bacterium | reverse complement strand
TTTACAAATGCTTGCTCCTGAGCAGGATCCGGCAAAAGCCCAATTACGTCTAAATATGCGCGTCTGATAAAAGTATGATCATCCACTACTTCGCTCCAATCTACATTGTTTTTTTCAAAATAAGCATCAATGATTTTATCAGCTGGGTGATTGAGATCACTTTCTGGTAACTTTGGTTTTGACAGTGCCAAAGGTGCTTCAGGAAATACTTTCAGTGCCTTGTCTGACCAATGTGCTCCGTTTTCAATCCACAATTTGATCAGAGCAATCTCATTGGATTTTAGCACTTTCCCCTTTTTTGGCATTACATCATCGTGATTGGGTGAAAGGGTAATCCGCTTGTAAATCTCGCTCTCTTGGGGCTTGCCTGCTACAACTACAGGGCCCGATTCTCCTCCTTGGAATACTCCTCGTTTGTTTTCCAATACCAAATCTCCCTTTTTCTTGTTCTCACTATGACATTGGTAGCAATTGTGGGCAAAAATGGCTCGAACTTCTAAATTGAGCTTGTCTTGCTCTATCTCTGACAGTGAATCGAGCTGGGTGAGCTGAGCCAACAACAAGGTGGTGTTTTCATTGTCATAAGAGTCGCCATTTCCTGGCAATACTCCAGTAAGAAAATCTTCTCCATGAGTAAGGCCAGCACCTAGATGACCTGTAACGGTTAACGATACCACCGTCACTATAAGAGTTGCCCGGTACAAAAAGTAGTTGGCCAATTTTCCTTTTAGTGTTTTCATCAAAAACAAAGAAGTCACCGTTGCAAGCACGGCGGTGGCAATTCCCAAATATTGATGGGTCTGAACTAGGTCACCGGTATAGTCATCGAAGTTTCGAAGTAACAAGCCCAAAACAGTAGCCATCACCGCAAATAATGCCCCCAAATACACCATCCAATTGATGCCTTCTCTCAGTCCAGATCGTTTACCTCCTATAGTCAGGCATTCTAAAAACAAGGCTATTACCAACAAACCAATTGGGAAGTGAACCGCCAACGGGTGTAAGCGACCTAAAAATTGAAGTATCCAGTTTTCCATATGTGCTAAGCTAATTATAAATTTTGTGATAGAAAATGGAATATCCGTGTTTACATTTGACCATCGAGTTAATCTTTTCTTTTTCAAAAATATAAGCAGAGTTTAAAAACTAAAATTACACTTCACCAGGGCAAACGCCTTCAAAAAAAACCACCTTACCGCACCAGTTGTAGTATCTTTTATGGTCACAGTCAACTCTAACAGACCCCTGAATGAATCAGGGGATGGTAAGCATTTTTAAATGAGTTTGCCCTGTAGTCTTCACATCACTCCTTTTCGTATCATCACCTTTAATGCCTACTTTTGCAGGCATTTTAACCCAAACGATTTGAAAAACTTCGAAAAACTCGGCATACGTAAAGACCTGATCAAAGGCTTGAACGAACTGAACATAATTACTCCCACCGACATCCAAAGCGAAGTGATTCAAGTATTGCTCAATAACAATACTGATCTGGTGGGACAAGCACAAACAGGCACAGGAAAGACAGCAGCTTACGGCCTGCCTTTGCTACAAAGGATTGACCCTAAACTCAATGAAATACAAGCACTCATTCTGTGCCCTACCAGAGAGTTGGGACAGCAAGTAGCCAAGCAGTTGTTTAAGTTCACCAAATACACCGAAAAAATATTTACAGAAGCAGTATATGGTGGAGCGAAAATAGAAAATCAGATCAGTGCACTGAGAAGGCCAACCCACATCGTGGTGGCTACTCCCGGCAGGTTGCTCGATCTGGTAAGGCGAAAAGCCATAGACATCAGAAGAGTAGAAACCATAGTACTCGATGAGGCAGACGAAATGCTGAGCATGGGTTTCAAAAAAGACCTCAACGAAATCCTGCAACTGGTAAACACCGTGAAAAGCAAATGGCTTTTTTCTGCCACCATGCCACACGAAATCAAGCAAATCGTAAACGAACACCTCTCGCCAGACGCCCATAGGATAGAAACGAGCACCAAAAATGTGGTGAATCAAAACATTGAACATCAATTTGTGATATGTGAAGGAGCGGACAAACTACAGGCGCTGCTCCAATTCTTAAAATCACAACAGAACAACAGAGGAGTAGTATTTTGCAAAACCAAGGCCGCTACACAGGTACTTGCCAAACAACTGATCGCTAAAAACATAGCGGCAGATGCCATCCACGGCGACCTGCTGCAAAAGGAGAGAGACAAGGTGATGCGGGCATTTAAAAATGAAAAACTACAAATACTCATCGCCACTGACCTGGCTGCTAGAGGCATTGACATAGAAGCCCTTGCGTATGTAGTACACTACCAGCTGCCAGACAAAGAGGAATACTATACGCACCGAAGTGGCAGGACCGCCAGGGCCGGGAAAAAAGGCATCTCACTCTGTATCGTGACTTCTCCAGAAATGAAGCAAATCAAATACTTTGAAAAAGCGCTAGGAATAGGCTTTAGCCAGATCAGGCAAGTGAGGTAAATTCAGTCCTACATAGGCCTCTGGCTCGGAAATTATTTCCGTGCCATATAGCATCCAAATCATCTCTAGTGCGGAAGTTATTTCCGTGCCTAATAGCTGTCTCTAGCGCGGAAGTTATTTCCGTGCCCCCTTTTTTGGAAGTTATTTCCCTGCCTTATAGCTACAAAATCGTAGAATTCTTTTATTTTGTTAGGTGAGCGAAAAGTATAAGATTCGAGATCAAAGCAAACTGCATTTTGTAACCTTTGCTACTGTGGCATGGGTAGATGCGCTATCAAGATGGTTTTATAAAGATATTTTTCTTGAAAGCATTAGGTATTGCCAAAAGGAAAAGGGACTTGAGGTTTATGCCTGGTGCATCATGAGCAACCATGTTCATTTGATATTGAGGAGCTCTGATCAGCGCAAACTTCAGGACATCATCAGGGATTTTAAGAAATATACTTCAGTTCATATTTGTAAGGCGATCGAAGAAAATCAGCAAGAGAGCCGTAAAGAGTGGATGTTATGGATCTTCAAAAGAATAGCTGCTAAAAGCAACAAGCACAAAAAATATGCTTTCTGGCAAAATGATTACCATCCGATAGAATTAACCGACAACAAGATGATGGAACAAAAACTCAACTACATCCATCAAAATCCAGTGGAAGAACGAATTGTGTATCGCCCGGAAGATTATATTTATAGTAGCGCTATCGACTATGCAGGTGGCAAAGGCTTGTTGGATGTGATAATGATAGAATAAGGGCACGGAAATAACTTCCGCGCCAGAGAGGGCATCAAAGTACAACTTGAAACTGACCTACGAATCCGCTAGATTGTAATTTTAGAATAAAGCCTGAAGTCAGGTAGCATTGCTGGAATTTGCAAATAATTAGGACATCATGAAAGAGAAATTAAGAGCCATTATCAATTCTTATCAGACTATTAGTGAAAGGTCGCTACTAGAAATCAATAATGGGCTGACTGTAGAAACTTATGCTAAAGGAGATGTTTTCATTAAGTTGAATAGAATAAACTCAAAAGAATATTTCGTTTTCGATGGTATTTGTAAGAGCTATTTACTCAATCCCGATGGAGTAGAAACTACCATTTCATTTTTTATGGGCAACAGCATTATCTCTCCTCATCAAACCAGAACCCTTGCTGGTAAATCCAACCTAAACTTTAAAGCACTCACAGCGTTGACAATCGCCTCTATTGATGCGGCACTATTCGAGGAATTAATGATCCACAATCTCGAAATCAGAAATTTTGCACATACTGTTTTACAGCATGAATTGATGGTGAAAATCCAGAAGGAGATTGGCATGGCTTCTATGACAGCTACAGAAAGGCTACTGGCATTTAGAGCACAATTCAAATCACTGGAAAACTACATTCCCCACACGGACATAGCCACTTATTTAGGCATTACCAACATCTCCCTGAGTAGAATCCGAAAAGAATTGAGTCGGTAAATCGCTTTTTATCATTTGTTAATGGAGGGCTTTCTTGCACCAGCTACTTTTGGAGGATAGTTAAATAAATGTTTGATGTCCTTCCATAAAAATGGACGAAAATAGTACCTCATGAAAAAGCCCGATGTATTGAACCTGTTGTTTAAAGAAAAGAATCCAGCACCCTGGACCATCGTTTTACTGTTTATACTAGCTCACCTGGTATTGGCGATGATGATGCTATTTACCTTCCCCGTCATCAATGATCAGATCGGGACGCATGCTTTCGATTTGCAAACATTTGGCTATTCTAGTGACCTTGCCTTTCAGATCCTCAGCAAGCTAGACGCTTCTACGATCCAATGGTATTTATTTCCGCAACTCTTCCTCCTAGATATCATCTACCCTTTTTTACTGGCAACAGCTCTGAGCGCACTACTTAGGAGATTGTATCAACTAATAAAAGGAAAATCGACTCAATTTTTGAGTTTGGTCTCGCTTTTGCCATTTGTGGCCATGGTCTGTGACTATACCGAAAATCTACACATCGCCTATATGATTACCCATATTGATAACATCAGAGAAGGAGTGATCGCCTCAGCCAGTCTGTTTACCATATTAAAAAGTCTCTTTACTACGATCAGTTGGGTGCTCATTTTAGTACTTGGCCTACAATGGATTATTTCTAAACTATTACGATCTGGAATAAAACCGGATCCCTCTGGCTCCTCTGGCGCGGAAGTTATTTCCGTGCCTTGTCGCAAGGTAGGTTCCACCCTACATACTGAGTAAATACCTGTATTTATATCAATCATTTGCCAGACACATACTTCCGTCATCCTCTACAAATTCATCCATTATACAGGATTTATCAGATATATCCTGTTCCACTTATTTTATATAAGTAGAAAATAAAAGAAATTATTCACTTAATTTAGGAGATAAATATAACACACAGTGCATTTTATTCAAATGTTGGCACTCATAACTGCACGGAAATATGACTCTTCAAGAAATACTCGACAAACTTCCTAAACTAAAACCAAATAGACGATACTGGTTCGTCAGAACAGATGGTGGTGCTTTATATGAACAGTTTTTAGACGGAGGCAACATAGGTATTGGTTGGGATAAAGTGACCCTTGAAGACATTTCTAAATCAAACACTGGAGATAACACTGGTATTCAAATACTTAAAGAAATAGTCAAAAGGAAGTATGATGAAGAACAACGCCCTGGATATGCAGTAAGTCAACTAATAAAGTTTGCATATCAAATTAAGAAAAACGATATCGTTTTAATTCCTAGCCAAAGCTCCCAAGAAATTTCATTTGGTGAGGTAACAGAGACACCAGCTTCTAACGATTTGAACGCAGATTACTTCATCAAGAGAAAATCTGTTAAATGGCTGACTAGTGTTAGCAGAACAAGCCTTGATCCCAACTTATTTCGATTAATGTTTTCGCATCACACAATTTCAGAAGCTGACTTTTATGCAGAACATATTGATAAGGAAATCAACTCATTTTTCATTAAAGGTGACAGAGCTCATCTCGTTTTAGGAGTACAATCAAAAAATGACATAAAAGCTAGAGAGCTTTTCGAGATGGGTACCTTGTCCCTTGACATACTAGATGAGTTTACCAAGGAAGAAAAACTTGCTTTTGATACTGATGAGATTAACGTAAAACTAAATGTTCAATCTCCTGGACTTATCGAACTTTCGGGACTTGATATTGGTGGAATTGTACTATTAGGGATAATTTTGATCGTTATCTCTGGTGGTGGATTTGAAGTTGCACTTAGCGACAAATTCAAATTGAG
>CAXBNB010000300.1:0-5772 GCA_963976505.1 uncultured Reichenbachiellaceae bacterium | reverse complement strand
AGTGCTTGAAGCGGCAAGGGTGATGGCTGAGCGATTAGATGATGAAGCACTAGAGAAAGATGGTAAAATTAGCAAGGCATTCAAGATGATCGTATGCAGAGATGCTAAAGAGGAAGAAAAGACTTTACTGATGGAATATTATGGAGATCAGCTAACTCAATTTGAGTCTGACCCTGAAAACGCAAAGAAATTTATTGATGTAGGAGAGTATCCTCCAAAAGAAGATAGAAATGATGTGACTGTCGCTGCTTTGATGCAGGTAATTCATACCATTTATAATATGGAAGAGGCCATTACAAAAAGTTAATCCCCAAGAACGATGGAAAAGGAATTTTTAGAAAATAATTTGAATGTAAACCGTAGGCATTTTCTTGGTAAAATGGCCATGGGTGTAGGTAGTGCAGCCTTGGGCTCACTTTTGTTGCCAGATGTTTTTAACGGGTCAGGAGGAGGAGGAGATGAACTGCCATTAGGGATAAGACACTTCGCTTCTAAAGCCAAAAGAGTGATTATGCTGTTTCAAAATGGTGCACCCTCACAGCTTGAAAGCTTTGATTACAAACCGACATTGAATAAAATGTACGGGCAAGACCTACCGGAATCGATAAGAGGAAGCCAACGCCTCACAGGAATGACTGCCAATCAGGATAAATTTCCATTGGTGGGTTCCAAATTCGCTTTCAATCAATATGGACAATCCGGTACTTGGGTGAGTGATTTGTTTCCAAATATTGCCAAGATAACCGACGACATATGCGTGATAAAAACCATGCATACAGAGGCAATTAATCACGATCCAGCGCTTACTTTTCTCCAAACAGGATCACAACAGGGAAACCGCCCAAGTATGGGTGCTTGGCTGAGTTATGGATTGGGAAGTGAAAACAAAAACCTTCCATCATTTTGTGTGTTGCTGTCAAGAGGAAGAGGAAATGGACAAGGGGTTTATTCCAAACTGTGGACCAATGGCTTCCTGGATAGCAATCACCAAGGGGTACAGTTCAGCGCCAGTGAAGATCCTGTATTGTATTTGAATAATCCCGCTGGAATGGATATGCAAAGCAGAAAAAAGATGCTAGACCACCTAGCTTCTTTGAATCAGATGGGATACCAAGAATTTGGTGATCCGGAAATACATGCCAAGATCCAGCAGTATGAAATGGCATACAGAATGCAAACTGCAGTACCAGAGATTACAGACATATCGAAAGAACCTGATCACATTATAAAAATGTACGGCGCTGATTGCATGCAGCCGGGAACCTATGCCTCCAATTGTCTTTTAGCAAGGAAGCTTTCAGAAGGCGGTGTGCGTTTCGTGCAGTTGTACCATCAGGGATGGGATCAGCACGGAAACCTACCAGGAGAAATGCCAAAGCAAGCAGAAGATGTGGATAGAGCTTCTGCAGCACTGATCACAGACCTTAAACAAAGAGGCTTATTAGATGAAACACTGGTGATATGGGGCGGAGAATTTGGCCGTACCAACTATTGCCAAGGAAAATTATCAGAAGGAAATTACGGTAGAGACCACCACCCAAGGTGCTACAGTATGTGGATGGCTGGTGGCGGTGTAAAAGCCGGTACCTCTTATGGTGAAACCGATGAGTTTGGGTACAACATTGTAAAAGACCCGGTTCATATCCATGATTTGCAGGCGACCATTATGCACTTGATGGGGCTTGATCATGAAAAATTGACCTATAAATACCAAGGCAGGCGTTTTAGATTGACCGATGTTCATGGCAAAGTAGTAAAGGATATTTTAGCATAATATGGAGAAGGTAGAAAGGATTGTTTCGAATGTAGTATTCTTCTTATTGTGCTTACTTGCTGTGTTACTGGTATTCGAGCCACATGTACAAATCCCATTTTGGTTGCAGCCTCTTGGAAGAATGCATCCATTGGTATTGCATTTCCCAATAGGCTTTATTGTCCTATTGGTATTGGTAAATGTATTTAGAAAACAACTCGATGAAGCCTCTTATGAGAAGGTGAATAAATCTTTGTTGCTGCTCACCGCATTGACAACCACTTTGGCTGCACTTATGGGTTTTTTCCTATCAATGGAAGAGGGTTATACTTCAGAATTGATGTCGTTGCACAAGTGGATAGGAGCTGCAGTAAGCTACATTATGTATGCATTGATCTTGACCTATGACAATAAGAAGGTTTACCAAATATTGCTGTACACCGGATTCCTTTCAACAGTAGTGGCGGGGCATTTTGGAGCAGGACTGACTCATGGAACTGATTTTCTAACCGAGCCTATTACATATACACAACAGGTCGAATTTGATGAGAATTCACCTATTTTCACTTCTTTTGTTCAACCTATATTGAAAAACAAATGCGAAAGCTGTCACAATGAGCAAAAGCACAAAGGTAAATTAGACCTGTCTTCACTAGAGAAAATACATGTAGGTGGAGAAAACGGGCCTGTCTGGGTAGCTGGAAATTTGGAGGAAAGTGAATTGATCAAACGCGCGCTGCTTCCTTTAGATGATGATGACCACATGCCACCTAAAGGCAAACCACAGTTGACGGATAATGAATTTGCCCTGATTAGAAGCTGGATTGCCAAGGGAGCAGACGAGACGATATCTCTGGCGCAATTGTCAGAAGACGACACCTTGTATATGCTGTCCAATATTAAAAAGGAACAGCTAAACTATGTTGAAGCAGAGGCCGAGCACAATTTTTCCTTTGCGGATGAAGATTTGATTGCCTCACTCAACAATCCTTACCGTACCGTGGCGCAACAATCGCCAAAATCTCCGGCGATAGATGTGAATATATATGGAAGGGCGGCCTTTAAAAAAGACTACCTCACAGAATTGAAGCAAATCAAGGATCAGGTGGTTTCACTCAATGTGTCTTATTTGCCCATACAAGATGATGCCATCAGTTCAATCAGTGAATTGACAAACCTGGAGAAATTGAACCTGAATTTTACCGAGGTGACAGGAAAAACACTATCCTCTCTGGCTAGTTGTAGCAACTTAAGTTCCTTGTCTTTGTCGGGTACCAAGATTACAGCGGATATAGCTGTCGTGTTGGAAAAGCTAGAGAATCTACGGGAGCTGTTTATTTGGAATACCGCAATTTCACCAAATGAAATTAAGACCTTGCAAGCAGGTTTTCCTAAAATTCGTTTTGAGGTAGGCTATGAAAGTTCAGGAGATGAGTCCAAGATCAATCCGCCAACTTTATCTACCAGCAAGACGGTGATCTCAAAAGAAGATAAGATCTCCTTGAATCATAAATTGAAGAACATTGACATCCGTTATACCTTGGACGGTGTTGATCCAGATAGCACTTCGATGCTGTATTCAGAGCCCTTTCAGTTTGAATCTTATACTACCTTAAAAGCTCGGGCATTTAAGGAGAATTGGTTGCCTAGTGACATTAGAACCTATCATTTTTATGTAAAGGGGATTACACCCAAAAAAGCAACACTTGTCAACAAACCTGCCGATAAATACAAAGGAAAAGGAGCAACTACATTGATAGACAATGAAAAAGGAGAGGCTACCAATATCGCAGCACCTTCTTGGTTGGGTTATAGGGAAAAGCCGTTTGCTGCTACTGTAGATTTGGGAACATCCTCACATAAGGTAGAGAAAGTAGTCATGAGTTATGCCGTGAATATGGGGCAATACGTAATGGCGCCTACCTCTATCGAATTATGGGGAGGCAATAGCGAAAAAAGCCTTGCCTTGATAAAGAAATCCGAATTGAAACAAGCCGAAAAATATGGCTCCAATGAAGTCTTGGCATTTTCTTTTCCTGTTGGAGGAGCTCAATACAGGTATTACAAAGTAGTGGCACATCCGTTGAAAGTACTTCCCGACTGGCACGCAGGTAAAGGTGATAAGGGATGGGTCTTTGTAGATGAGTTGTTTTTCTACTAACGATTTCCGCAAGTACTAAAAAAAGACGTGCATAAATGAAACGTGTACGAATTTTAAGTTTTTTGGTGCACATAAAAAAATACGGCAAGAAGCATATATCGGGTTTTGGACAAACCGCCACCTCCTTTGAAACATAAGTTAAGGCATTTGATATACGTTCAATAATACTAGATGCACGCTAAGAAGCCCGTTTGATACAGGAGCAACTGGCAGAAAGAATAGCTTCATATCAAGAATAGAAAATAGGCACGGTCATTTATCATACTGCCTTTATTTTTTCGAACCAGTTCTATTGGCTGGACATAGTTGGTAAAAGCCGGGTTTGTATCCAAAACCGAAGATCAGGGTTTCTGTTCTTACCAGACTAAGTTATCTGCTAAACCTACTTTACTTTTCAGAAACGAAGTACTAGATTGGTTTGGGAGTCTTAAATCGTATGCTTCTTTTCATTCAAATAACAAAGCAGAAGATTGATATTAGAAATAATCTAATAGTGCAATCTATTCTATTGGTGAGTACTAAATGGATCATTCCTTTTTGAATTATGGATTGTCTCTAACTGGAATAATCATTAGTTTTATCTGAGATAATTTGTAAACAATAAATAAAAATGACATTTAGATGACCACAAGTCTATAAAGAAAATTTTATGAAACATTTTTTTATTCTTCTACATCTACTTTTCTTCTATTCCAGTACTGCCTTTGGGCAACTAGATCATGTTTCCGAGACCAAACCAATATTTAATAAAAATGCGATCCATGGTTCGATTGGGACAGTGGTATTATATGCTTCAGTATCTGGGTATTTTGAGCGTATGCTTTTTGATAGGTTGAAAAGAAATTATTTAGCCACATTTGTACGTGTGGGTATTGGACATTATGGAGGGTTGGAGAGCTCAGGTTCATTTACGTTGATTCAAACAGGAATTATGACTGGAAAGGATAAAGGGCATTTTGAGGGTGCATTTGGTTTGGCTCATCGTACTAATAAGAATGATAATAACTACGAACCAGCTATTGTTGCGGGATATAGGTGGCAGAAGCCAGAGGGTAATTTTATATTTCGAACAGGAGTAGCATACCCTGAGTCACTCTATGCAGGAGTAGGTTTTTGTTTTTGAGTGTACATTAAACCTGTCTCCGATTTTTTTTATTAACTGCAATATTATTGCTTTTAGAAAAAATGACCAGAGTGGCACTGATAACTATAAAGTTTTTCATAATATATTGCCCAACAAGGGTGAAGCCAAAAGGGGAGTAAACAAATACTTGCTCTGGAAAGATGAATATAGGAGATAGTGTGCCGCCTATATGAATGAGCAGCAGATACAATATGTACTTAGGTTTAAATCCCAACACCAAGCATAGTCCAATGAACCCTTCCCAGGTGGCTAGTGCTTTAATCAACCAGGTGGGATCTACAAGATGAAAAGTGATAACTTGCATAGTATTAGCGGCCAACACTTCGGCAGGACTACCCCCTGGAAAGAATTTAAGTATTCCAAACCAGAGGTAAATAAGTCCAATGGACAACTCTAGCAATTGAATACTATAACGGTCTAGCAATTGGTGAAAACCAAGTTCTATTTTATAAGATATTTCCTTTACACTCATGTTTTTATAGGTCATCCAAATTCAAGACTACATTTTGGCTTGTGAAACGGTGCTTTTGGAATCTTCTCCTATGAGTTTTAAATATTTTTTCCAGATGTCATGGGCTACATTTCTTCCAAGGGAGAGCCCTTCAATATTGTCAGCTTGGATGTGGTATCCGCCCATAACTCTAGATATCCCTGCCATTTCAGCAGCTTTGGTAAATGTAGGGAAATGGAGTGTGACTGTATCTCCCAAGTTTT
>CAXBNB010000299.1:0-5793 GCA_963976505.1 uncultured Reichenbachiellaceae bacterium | reverse complement strand
GATCCTATCAGGCACCTTACTTGGCAGTATCAATTTATGACTAAGTACTGTATCGTACTGAGAATAGTGAGCATGATGATGATCACCATCCTCGTGACTGTGGCCATGTTCTTCTGTTTTGACAGGGTTGCATGCTACAACGCAAGCAAGAAGGAAGCTCAACCAAATAAGTGATTTATTCATAATTTCGGGTGTTTTTTGCTCGTGTCTCTTTGACACTGGTAGATACTTAATGACTCTATTTGAAAATAAAAACTAAGCTATGGTAATTTACTACCATTTGCACTTAGAATATTGGCAATTGCTTATGGTAAATTGCAATGACCGGTTTATGAGGAATATTTTATCAATTAATCATAAAATCAGGGCTATTAATTAAGAGAAACATCGCCAAAGTTCTTTCATACTCATAAAAAGTAGTAACCTGATTCCATCATATATTCAGCCAAACATTCTTAGTTTTGCCAAAAATAGAATTGATAAAAGTGCAGAAACCAAGTATTCCTAAAGGCAGCAGAGATTTTGGTCCGGATCAAATGATCAGGAGAAATTATATTTTAGACAACATAAAAAAGGTATTTCAAAAATATGGGTTTGCCCCTATTGAAACACCAACGATGGAAAACCTTTCTGTATTGACTGGGAAATACGGTGATGAAGGTGATCAGCTGATTTTCAAAGTCCTAAACTCCGGTGACTTTCTGTCCAAAACCAATCAAGAAGATATAGATCAGGGAAGCAAATTTTTAACAAGTAAAATTTCTGATAAAGGACTGAGGTATGACCTGACTGTCCCCTTTGCAAGGTTCGTGGTTATGCACCAGAATGACATCACTTTTCCTTTTAAAAGGTATCAAATCCAGCCTGTATGGAGAGCCGACCGACCTCAGAAAGGCAGGTACAGAGAATTTTATCAATGTGATGTAGATACCGTAGGAACAGATTCATTGCTCAGCGAGGCTGAAATTATCTTGATCATCAACGATGTTTTCAAAGCACTTCAACTCGATGATTACTCTATCAAAATCAATAACCGGAAGATTTTAACTGGAATAGTAGAAACCATAGGAGCTGAAGGAAAGGAAACCGAATTTTGTGTAGCCATTGATAAGTTGGATAAAATCGGGAAAGAAAAAGTTTTGGAGGAATTGGTAAGCAGAGGTTTTAAAAAAGAAAAAATTGGACTTCTTAATCCTATTTTTGAATTGACTGGAAGCAATACACAAAAAATAGAGTTTCTTTCACAATTTCTGCAAGACTCTGAGGTTGGAATGAAAGGAATAAATGAACTACAAGACATACTCAATTATACTCAGCAATATCGCGCTACTGAGCACAATGTTGAAATAGATATTACCTTGGCAAGAGGACTTTCCTATTACACTGGAGCGATTATAGAAGTGAAACCAACTAGTGTACAGATGGGAAGCATCTGTGGTGGTGGAAGATACGACAACCTTACAGGGGTATTTGGTTTGACAGGTGTTTCTGGGGTAGGTATTTCATTTGGAGTTGATAGGATTTATGATGTAATGACCGAATTGGAGTTGTTTCCTGATGCTGGATCATCTACGGTTCAAGTATTGGTTACAAATTTTGGCAATGAAACCCTTACTGCTTCGTTGAAAATCCTGAACACTCTGCGTGATAAAGGAATCAATGCAGAAATTTACCCAGACAATGCAAAAATGAAAAAGCAGTTTAACTATGCTGATAAAAAAGGAATTAAAAATGTCTTGGTAATTGGTGAAGATGAACTTAAAAACAATCAATTTGCTTTGAAGAATATGAGTACAGGTAAGCAAGAAAAATACACATCAGTTGAACTGATAAATCACCTACTGTCGGATTCCAGCATTACTAATTGAGAACTGTTCATTGATACTTGATAATTCATACTATAACTTGCAGTTTCACAACCGATCAGTCGCTTTGATAAAAAACATTTTAACATTGAAAACAACCTCCAGATTACTTGTTTTTGCTTTGGTGATGTTTCTTTTGGCTAGTACTGCTAAAGCACAAACTACCAGTGTAATGGGTCGATTTTCAGTGCAAAATGCGACTGGGTGTGCTCCCCTTGATGTTAGCATCACAGAACTGGACAATTTTGGGAGTGGAACCACAAGGCAATATTGGTATGAAGACAAATCTGGCGTACCAACTACTGATAAAAACTTCACTTACTCTACACCGGGAGTATATTATCTAGTTCAATTAGTAGGCGCCAATGTCCCTCAAAAAGAAGACTCCCTTAAAATCACAGTACACAACCCTGCTCCACCAGAATTTGAGATTCATAACTGCTCAGGACATACAGTAAGAGTTGAAATCACTGACAGTAATTATGACAAATACAGAGTCAATTTTACAGCCACCAATTCTGAAGTGATTGGGCCTGGAATTACAAGTTCTGAATTTGACTTTGGCACTGCAGGAGATTACCCAATAGTAGTTACAGGACTTTACAACAATGCTGTCAACAACTGTGGCACCAATACCAAAACGATCACGACAATCGACAATATAGTTACGCCAATTTTACATTCTGTAGAAGTAAACAACGAAAGTTCAGATGGCTCTACATTGCTTACCTACACACTAGGTGAAGAATCTATCTATACATTGGAGGTAAGCGAAAATGATGTGGTCGGGTTTTACGATTTGTATGACATCACAGGAAATAGAGAAAATATTACAGGAATAAACACATTAGGGAATTATTACTGTTACAGAATAAGAACGTTTGATGCCTGTCGCAATGTCTTTATTTATTCCAAAATCATTTGTAGTACCTCCATAAGTGTGCAAGTGGACAATGGTGTAAACTTAGTTTCATGACTATTGCTATGAAATTCAGGCTATTTTCAATTCAGGGAGTTCTTTGAGTATTGACACTTGTGTAGTAGCCAGTAAGACAGGAGATCTTATGGCATTAACCACTCCCTCTTCCACCATACTCAATGAAGGTGTGATTTTGAATTGGGAAAGGCCGACAGAGGACATACAACTGAGCCAATACATGATTCAACGCTCAGCAAATGGCAAGGCATTCAACACCATATCAAGAACACTTGACACAACATATGTAGACAACAGCAACAGCCCTTTTCGCCAAACTTTGAAATACCGAATTTTATATCAGGACAATTGTGGCAATAGCTCAGTTCCATCTCCAATAACTGCTCCCATCATACTACAAGTAAAAAGTATTAATGGAAATGCGGTTGTATTTGAATGGAACAAATATGAAACCTGGATCAATGGTATAAGAACTTACTTTATTGAAAGGTTGGATGATTCAGGAGCTATCATGGAGGAGTTTAGTGTACTGAGCGGCAGAACGAAAGAAATCACCTTCGCCACAGATGATGATCAACCAAAAAATTTACGTGTAAGAGCAGAATCGCTGGACAAAACACCTTTGATTTCTTATTCCAATATACGAACGGTGGTGATCAACCCTTTGGTCAACTTTCCTACTGCCTTTACTCCAGATGGAGATGGGTTGAACGATGATTTCAAACCTGTAGGCACAAAAGTGTTTAACTTTAAGATGTATATATTAAGTCGTTGGGGCAATGTTGTGTTTTATACTGAAGACATGAACATAGGATGGGATGGTCGCATCAAAGGAAAAAATGCATTGGAAGGGACATACATCTATCGCGTGAATTATGAAGACGCAACCGGCAGGACGTTTGACAAATCAGGCTCAATTGTTCTGATCCGTGACATCAATAATTAATTCCAACTCATTTCCCAACTAAGGATTCCTCACATAGGATGTAATGCTGTATCTTTGTGAGCTACAATTCTAAAACCCTTAAATACTAGGAATATGTTTGATATGATGAAAATGATGGGCAAAGTGAAGGAGATGCAGGAGAAAATGAAATTGGCACAGGACTCACTTGCTGAAATTGTAGTAGAAGCAGAATCAGGTGCCGGTATGGTAAAAGCCACTGTCAATGGAAAAAAAGAACTTATCTCTGTAAATATAGATTCCGCATTACTGAATCAAGACGACAAGGAAATGGTTCAGGATTTGGTAGTAGCTGCTACTAATAAGGCACTGGCAGAAGCTGACATTCAAGCCAAAGAAAAGCTAAAAGAGAGCACTGAAGGCATGATGCCAAACATTCCTGGTTTTGACATGGGCAATATGTTCAATGGCTAAAGTAGCTGTAGTTATATTAAACTACAATGGACGGCAGTTTCTAGAAAAATTTCTTCCAGATGTAATCAGGCATAGCCCCGACGCAGAGGTGTATGTTGCTGACAATAATTCCACAGATGATTCTGTTGAATACCTCACCAAGCATTTTCCTGAAACTAAATTAATACAACTAGAAATCAACAATGGATATGCAGCAGGGTATAATTTAGCGCTCAATCAAATTGAAGCCGAATACTATATCCTACTCAATTCAGATATAGAAGTCACTGACAATTGGATTCGTCCAATCACAGATTTTATGGACAGTCATACAGAAGTTGCAGCCTGTCAACCCAAAATTTTAGACTATAAAAACAAGGAGTATTTTGAGTACGCAGGGGCTGCAGGTGGGTATTTGGACTTTTTAGGTTACCCATATTGCCGAGGTAGGATTTTTGACACACTCGAAAAAGACCTTGGTCAATACGATTCAAACCAACAAGTATTTTGGGCAACAGGAGCTTGTATGTTTATCCGCTCTGAAGTTTTCCATCAACTTGGAGGGTTTGACGAATCTTTCTTTGCTCATATGGAAGAGATTGATTTGTGTTGGAGGATCAACATGTATGGCAAAGAAGTATATTGCATACCCGAGAGCAAGGTATATCATGTAGGCGGTGGGACATTGTCTAAAACGAACCCGCAAAAGACTTACCTTAATTTCAGAAACAACCTCAGCATGCTGTATAAAAACAGTACCCTTCTGTCATTATATTGGAAGCTACCATTAAAACTTATACTTGATATCTTAGCTTCATTCAAATTGTGGAAAGACAATTCATTTGACCACTTTGCTGCTGTGATCAAGGCATATTTATATTTCATAAAAAAGATATCAGAGAACAATATTAAAAGGGATAAGCTGAAAAAACTTAGAAAAAACAACCCTGTCCTTTCACTTACCAAAGCCCTTACCCCTATTCAATATTACCTTTTGGGTAAAAAGCATTTCTCAGATTTAATCTAGCAAAATGTCTGAATTAATATTAACAAACACAAGCTTCAAAGCTTCAATAACACTGGTAATATTATTATTTTCATTCACTTTGTTTGCGCAAAAAAAGAATGTGACACATGGGGATCAGCAGTGGATACAGTACTACAATCAATCTGTACTTTCTAAAAACTTCACTTTACTGACAGACGGAGGGTTTAGATGGAAAAATAGTTTCAATGAAAAATCTCAATATTTAGTTCGAACAGGACTGGGATACAATTTAGATTCTAATATACGTATCACTGCCGGAATAGCATTTCTAGGATTTTACAATGAAAATGCAATTTTTAGAACTGAAAAGCGCCCTTATCAAGAAATATTGATAAGAAACAAATTTAAATCTTTAAAAATCACTCACAGATTTAGGTCTGAACAAAGGTTTTTCAGTTACCCTGACAATATAAACACAGGTTTCAATCATCGATTCAGGTATCGAATAATGTTGGACTTACCGCTGTTCTCACTTTCCCCATCCAATACCGACAAAAAAGTATCCGTAACCTTGGGAGATGAAATATTATTAAATGCCGGAAAAGAAGTCGTTTTTAATATATTCTCTCAGAATCGATTTCTTATT
>CAXBNB010000298.1:0-5794 GCA_963976505.1 uncultured Reichenbachiellaceae bacterium | reverse complement strand
CTCCACAATCTTTTGCTTGCTCACTGATCCCATTTAATATCTTTTGATGACCAATGTGGACACCATCGAATGTACCACTGGTGACAATCGCATCGGGAATTTTTTCGATAAGTTTATCTCCTTCTAATACAATCATTGCTCAATGTATTCAAGACAATTCACTATTTTTCTCAGCTCTCAATTTCTCGGCATGAGCAATCAGCTCTTGCAGGTCATACGTGTCACCCACCATGAAATCTCCAATGGCTGTTCTCCTTAAATACTTCAGGTAGGCTCCACAACCTAATTCCTTCCCAAAATCATGTGCCATACTTCGGATATATGTACCTTTCGAACACACTATTTTAAAATGCACCTCAGGCAAATCAATTTTAGTGATTTCAAATTCCTCAATTTGAACTGGTCGAGATTTCATCACCAGCTCTTCATTATTTCTAGCACTTTTGTAGGCTCTTTTTCCATCTACCTTAATGGCAGAAAAAACTGGCGGAATTTGATCAAAACTACCTGTTTGTAATTTCGCCGCATTCAGTAAGTCAATTTCTGTAATACTACTAAATTCGGCTTCTGAGTCAAATTCTGTTTCTAGGTCATAGGAAGGAGTAGTCTTTCCCAGTTCAATAATACCTTCATAGGTTTTATCCATTCCCTGAAATTTATTTATCCTCTTGGTAAACTTGCCAGTGCATACTATCAATAATCCTGTCGCCAAAGGATCAAGCGTACCAGCATGTCCAATTTTTTTGACCTTCAAAGCATACCTCAGCTTTTTAATTATATCAAATGAAGTCCAAGTTTGAGGTTTGTCAATAAGAAGTACCTCTCCTTTTTCAAAATCAAAATCTTTCATATCAAACTAGCTATAATTGCGACCCCTCCTATAATGAAACAGTAAATAGCAAAATAAATCAGCTTTCCTTTTTTCACAATAGAAATCATCCACTTACATGCCAACAGTCCTGAAGCAAATGCGGCCAAAAAACCGGCAATTAATGACAATGATGATATATCAGAAGCCAATTCAGGTGTTTCAATTAGATCTTTCACTTTCAGAAGTGTAGCACCGAGTATCGGAATCAAAACCATTAGAAAAGAAAATTTCGCCGCTTTTTCTTTATCTACACCCAACAGCAATGCAGTAGAAATGGTAGCACCAGATCTTGAAATACCCGGCATAATCGCTATAGCTTGAGCTATTCCAATTAATATTGCTTTTGGGTATGTGACATTACCGCTTGATTGTCCTTTAAAAAAAGTAAACAATAGCAAAAGCCCAGTCAATATCAACATGGAACCTACCAATAAAATTTGTCCCCCAAAAAAGGACGAAATTTTATCTTCAAATAATACACCTACTACACCGACAGGAATCATTGATATAATAATCTTCAATGAAAATTCAACCGAATCATTCCATTCAAATTTAAGAATGTCTTTGATTATTAGAAGTATGTCTTTTCGGAATACAACAATGGTACTAAGTGCGGTTGCTCCATGTACGACTATTGAAAACAGTAAATTGTCTTTTGATTTCACCCCAAGAAGAACAGTACCAATTTCGAGGTGACCGCTACTGCTGACTGGTAGAAATTCAGTAAGCCCCTGAATTATCCCCAGAATAATTGCCTCCAGAAATGTCATTTATCCTCTTTGGACTTATGCATTATAGCAAAAAATTGAATGACAAATCCTAGTAAAACCGTCATTGGGCCAACTGTAAGCCCCAAAGTACCGAATCCATAAGGCTCTGTGTCTAGAGACATCAGTATGAAACCTAGTATAAGCACGATTATGCCTGCTACCATCAGTACATAATTTTGTTTTGTGAATGCGAGCTTGTTGTTCTTACTCATAGTTCTTAGTATAATTCATCCAAAGATAATTTGAGGTATTTTTTTATGGCTGCAAATGTACTGATAAAACCAACAATGGTTCCCAAAACCAACATTATACCCGCCAAAATGAGAAGTTTTTCATTGGATTGAAGGTCACTCAATCCTTCTATCTTAGTATTGGCAAAATAAAGCAATACTCCAAGAATTACCGTGGCAAAAACTCCGGATATAAATCCATAAAGAGATGCCCTCACTAAAAATGGTTTTTGGATAAACCCCGAAGTAGCACCAACTAACTGCATGCTACGAATCAGAAACCTCTGTGAAAACAAGGCCAACTTTATGGTATTATTTATTAAAATAACCACTACGATAAAGAGTATTAGTGAAAATCCAATTAATACCACACTAATCTTAGCAAGGTTTTCATTTATGCTGTTTACCAAGTTCTCAATATATGACACTTCGTAAACCCCTCTAATACCGGATATTTCTTTTTTAATTTCCGCCAAGCTATCTGAAGGATGATATTCAGGATTGATTTTTAAAACCACAACATCTCTCAGTGGATTATCTCCTAAGAAACTCACAAAGTCTTCACCTGTTTCTTCTATGAACTGCTTTGCAGCTTCTTCCTTAGTAATTATTGTGGCTTGAGGGACTTCATCCTTCTCAAAAACATAATCTTTAGAAGAGAGGGTTTTAGAAATTTTGGTGATCTCATTTTTGCTGAGGTCCTTATTGAGGAAAACTTGCATTTCTACATTTTCCTGAATATTCTGCGTCAATTTATTCGTTAAGATTATCAACATGCCAAATAATCCAACAACAAACAGTGCAAGAGTAATACTAAATACTACGCTCACGAAAGGATAGCTGCCCAGTTTCTTCTTTTTGTACTTTTTTTCTTTTACCGACATTAGATCAAAATTAACGCCTTATCAATAAAACGTAGCTTACTTGGCAAGAATTAAATGTAGGAGAAAAATAAATGAGACTCAAAAGTGTGATTAACCTTTAGATTTTATAATGTTCAATTCTCTAATGACCTTAGGATCTTGAATACTTAGCAATGGAGATATTTCCTTTACGTCTTGGTTTAACCTGAAATAGTTGCCATTGTAGTAAAAGAACAATTTTTTACTCTGCAAGCTATTGATTTCAATTATTTCGTATGGAGAAGCTTCAAACTTACCATACAGATAGAGTTTATTGTGGTCCAACTTATAATGAAACTTATACCTGTTTGTAGTCACATTTTCAATATCTACTTTTTCGATCTTAGACACATCGGCAAAAGGAGCATTTTGTGAAACTACTTTCTCAAGAATCTGATCAGGTTGCGGATCAAGATCGCTTGAAAGGTTTTCATTTATTTCTGGTACATGAAAATCAATTGCGTTAGGTGCAACTTCTAACTTATCGATTCTCTCTTCTACTTCGGTTTCTATGGTGGACCAAGTTGCAGGGTTAGTACTCTTAGTGTACCTATAGTTCAGCTTCCCTTTTGCACCATTCAACTCCCAAGGAGATGAAATAAAATCTAGTTTTGATTCAACATGAGCAATTGAATTGAGCTTTACATTGTTGCTAGAAAAATAATAGTATGCGCCAGTGCCTGTCAATATGGAAGCAGCTACAAAAGAAAGGGTTTTCATTGTGGCAGATTGAGAAATAATCCCCAATAGACCTGGGCTGATGGCAATATTATTAAGCTGGGTCTTGAGTTGAGCTTTCCTATATTCTTTTAGCCCGCCAATAATTTCGTGTTGGTGCTCAAATTCTGCTTTGAGCATAGGATCACTTGTAAGCTGATCTTCGAAAATATACTTTTCCGATCCTGACATGTTATTGTCGAGGTACTTATTAACCAATCTTGAGTATTCGCTATGAATTGACATATTAATCTAAAAAGTCAGAAGAAGAATACTTTCTTTTTATTAACAAATCCAGTTTCTTCTTACACTTATATTTTTTCGTTTTGGCAGTATCCGTATTCGCCAAATTTAATTTTTTCGCTATATCTGTCATTGACATTCCATCAAAATAATGATAGGTCAATATTTTTCGACAAGTATCTCCTAACTCAGCAATACACTCATGTATTATTCTGACCCTTTCTTTCTTTTCAAATTCTTGAAAAGTCAACTCTTCCTTGTCACTTTCTGCAAACCTGCCTTTTCTATCAAGCTCTTTCCTCCACAAATTTAAACATACACTGTAAAGGTAAGTACTTATCTTCGATGTTAAGACCAAATTTCCTCCGATGGCCTTTTGCCAAAATGCAACCAGTGCCTCCTGATAGATGTCTTTCGCCTCATCTTCCGATCCATTATTATTGATGACTAATCTGGTCATCATCTTATAATGTTTCTTATAAAGATACTCCAGAGCCTTCTCATCTCCCTGACTTACTTTTTCAAGTACCTCTCTATCTTTCATTGTCAAAAAGCTCCCGCTTTTGTTTTAATACTACAATCAATTGAATTGTAACCACCTAACCCTCAATAATTCTGGTAATTACGAAAATTAGACATTAGTAATTTAAGCATTTTTGCCAAAAAATACTTTGCAACTGTCTAAACTACACCAAAGTGTGTGGGTTTAATACGAATCTCAAAGCGGTATATTGCTTAAAAAGCAATAGAGGTTAATAGGCATAATTATAGTAAATGAAAAAAGGTTGTTTAGAAAAAGCTTTTGTGAGCAAATTGTGAAGGAGCAGGAACTAAAGCTAGCTCTAAAAGCTAGCCTTAGTATATTAACCTGTACATCAATAACCCGTTCCTGCCGGTTGAAAAGATCTAAATGGAATATTCAAATAACATTAGTTTTAGCTGGTAATAACTCCATTAGATAGTTATGTGTTGCTAATTTATATTATCAATGGAAATTAATCAAATTTTTTTACCTTTTTAATCACATTATATTTAACACCATTAAATATGTGTCGAGATGCTTTTGCGAATAATCAGATTCTATGAAACTATTGAATAGCATATTTTGTTTGGAATAGCAATGCAGAATATTACTTTTGCACAAAACATTTGAAAAAATTTAAATTAAAGAGAAATGATTAGAGTTGGAATTAATGGTTTCGGACGAATCGGAAGATTGGTTTTCCGAGTTGCAGCAGAGAAATCTAACATCCAGGTCGTAGGTATAAATGACCTTGTTGATGTAGAATATATGGCTTACATGCTAAAATATGATTCTACTCATGGAAAATTCAATGGGACTGTCGAAGTAAAAGACGGAAAATTGGTCGTTAACGGCAATGAAATCAGAGTGACTTCAGAAAGAAATCCCGCTGATTTGAAATGGAGTGACGTAGGCGCTGACTATGTTGTTGAATCAACTGGACTTTTCCTTACTAAAGAATCTGCACAAGGTCATATCACTGCAGGTGCTAAGAAAGTAATAATGTCTGCCCCTTCTAAAGATGATACGCCTATGTTCGTTATGGGTGTAAATCAAGACAAATATACTTCTGATATGCAGTTTGTATCTAACGCATCTTGTACTACCAATTGCCTTGCTCCTATCGCCAAGGTTTTGAATGATAACTTTGGAATTAAAGAAGGTTTAATGACAACTGTGCATGCTGCTACAGCAACACAAAAAACTGTGGATGGTCCTTCAGCAAAAGATTGGAGAGGCGGACGTGGTGCTTACCAAAACATTATCCCTTCTTCTACAGGGGCTGCCAAAGCAGTAGGTAAAGTAATTCCTGAATTGAATGGAAAATTAACAGGCATGTCTTTCCGTGTTCCTACAGCTGATGTATCAGTAGTAGATTTAACGGTAAATCTTGAAAAACCCGCAACTTATGAGGAAATCAAGACTGCCATGAAGAAAGCTTCTGAAGGTGCATTGAAAGGAATTCTTGGATATACTGAAGATGATGTAGTTTCTACTGACTTCTTGGGAGATAGCAGAACATCAATCTTCGATGCAGG
>CAXBNB010000297.1:0-5795 GCA_963976505.1 uncultured Reichenbachiellaceae bacterium | reverse complement strand
CAAAACCAGCAATTAATTTTCTTTGATAATCTTTTGGTGTGACCACTGCTCTTGCATATGGATCAAGTAGCAGTTTGGATTGATCAAATCTTAGGCCTATGGAAGGTTCAAAAGGCCCGTCAACTCTGTATCCATATAGCGTGCCTACATGTAATTCCTTAACGAATACATGCCAATAATGAAAACTGTGATTAACTGTAGAATTGAGCGAAATGACCTGAAATGGTTCAGAATCATCAGCATTTTTGAAAAGACAAAGGTCAACGCTCGTGGCATTCTTTGAAAACAAGCTAAAATTAACACCATGTTTTTTAACAGTACTACCCAATGGATTAGGATCTCCACCAGAAACGGCATATTGTCTCATCTCAGACTTTGTCACTTCTTTATTTTTGTCTATTGCATCGATCATTTTTTCATCATTTTGCAGCTTGATTCTAAAATTCCTTAGCCTATATTAACGGATGATACCTCATGAATTATTTATAATATTTGAGGCGGATTCTCTCATTCAACTTATGATCAATTAAATAAAATTCAGGTATCTGATGGCTAGCAACTTTTCGGGTAGTTTGCTATGACGAATCACTATATGTATAGTGCTTTTTCAGAGCTTACTACAATTGCTGTGCAATTTTTACTTGGAAATCATTTAAGATATTCATAGTGTTAATATAAGTCTCATAAGGAGATTGATATGGGTTATCACTTCCATAGCTATCGGGGTTTTGGGTATCCATTAACTGAAATAAATCCTCCTGGCAGAGTAATGAATATTGTTGTAATAAACCTTCATTGTTTAACAAACCCTTCTTTTTGCTTAAACCAACCAATTTGTAAATGGTTTCCTTCTGCAATTCAGAATACTGGGGTTTTCCGCCGACCCTGTCTTCGGGCATTTTACTGGTTTTAGACTGAAAAACCTCTTCTTCAACTAGAGGAGTAAATTCAGTTTTTAAGCCAGTAGATTGTACCGGATAAACTTTCCAGTCCTGCAGGAGGGTATAAGCCTCTCGGTAGTTTAATACGAATCCGTTTATACCATGAATAGATTTAAATTCATGCCATTCCTTTAACCTGTGGTTTTTCAGTAACCGGACGGCACATGACAGAGGTATTTTTCGTAGGTTTTGGGTTTTAGAGGAGTTACTCTTATCTCCCATTGTGACTGGAAAAAATCGATCTGTTCCTTTTTTCAATATTCTATTCTTATCTGTTTTTTTAAAAAGGGATTTACAGCAGAAATGTGTATCGGGGACAGTACCAAAAGCTTTTTTAAATTGATACAATTCCTGTTTTACCAATTTTTTAAAAAACGGTGATTTTTTAAAATCACTACTATCCAAGGATAAAGATACTTTGTCGCCTTGTTTCATCTCTTTCAACAGATCCATTAAAAGAGATTGGCGTTCCCCGATCTGCCTTATTATGTTGTTTGATAGAATAATATTTATGCTAAAATGGAGATACAACTCATCGTTGGCTTGAATTGACCTAAGCAAAGAGACTAAATCATTTTCGAGTTGAGCAAAAGCGTTTTCATTATGATATTCGTCTTCATAATTATCAACTTTGCCTACCTCAAAAAACTTAATCCTTTTCAAGACAATTGGAAAAGGAACATGAATACTAATAGGTAATTTTTGCATTTTTAACGGATTAATAATTCGTAAACTATTTTAACTTTTTTTGCTGCTTTTTTCCAACTAATAGTATCGACCTCTTCTACGGCGTTACCTTTCATGACTTTTGAAACGCCAGGATACTTTATCAGGCCGTAGATGGCATCTGCAAGGGCATCTACATCCCAAAAATCTACTTTTATAGCGTGCTTGATAACCTCAGACACACCAGATTGTTTGGATATGACAACAGGCACGCCCTGTTTCATTGCTTCTAGAGGCACTATGCCGAACGGCTCTGAAACTGAGGGCATGACGAACACATCACTTTGTGCATACACTTTTTGCACTTCATCTCCCTTCACAAAACCCGGAAATAAAAAAAATGAAGATAAGTCTAGGTCATTCACTTTCTGTATTATTGATTCCAATAAATCCCCACTGCCGGCCATCACAAAGCGAAAAGACTTGTCTTTTTCCAAAATCTTCGAAGCTGCATCGATAAAATATGATGGCCCTTTCTGAGAAGTGATACGGCCCAAAAAAGTAATGAAATGCTCTTTGACCGGATCAATATTTTCATTGTTGGCTTTCCGTGCTTTAAAATCTACTCCATTGTGGACAGTGCGGATTTTATTCTTTGGTACCCCATATCGCTCATGTACAATGGAAGCGGTAAAGTCACTGACCGTTATTACACAATTAGCGGCTTCCATGCCCGCTTTCTCGATAGCATACACATGCTGGTTTACATTTTCTCCAGAGCGGTCAAATTCAGTAGCATGTACATGTATAACTAAAGGTTTTCCAGATATGGCGCTGGCAGCTATTCCAGCCTTGTATGTCAACCAGTCATGACAGTGTATGATATCAAATTCAGCTGTTCTGGATATTTTGGTGGCCACAAGGGCATATCGTTCTACTTCTTCAAGGAGGCTTTCTCCGTAAGTACCCGAAAAATTGAATTTTACATGGACTGTATTAACAGAATTAGTAATCTCGTTATCATATTTTTGCTGATATGACAAGGCAGAAAGGTAAGGGCTTAGTAAACTATTTACAGCGATCGTACGAATATTTTGTTCGTAATGGCAGTAATATTCTGACTTTGTGGAGATTGAAATATCTGAGGCACCTATCAGGCTGGATTTGCCAATAGGCTCATCACCAAAAACTTTTGGAACTACGAACAAAATATTTATTGCTTCATTAGCCATTGCTGTGGTCAGCCCGAGGCATGCAGTACCTAACCCTCCCGATATATGTGGTGGGAATTCCCATCCAAACATGAGTACTTTCATTTTATTCTATTTATTGTCATGATTAATAAATCGTTATAGTAAAATATGTTCCACCATCTCCAAAAAAAGAATTTTGTTGGACTTAGAAACAACCCATTTTTTTTATTCATTGGAATGGTTCTGCAACTTTCTTTTCAAGAATCATATTCAGCATGTATTTTTCTTCTATTTGATTTTTATTGGAAATTTTTTCATCATTTTATGGATAGCCGGATGTAGATCTTCATACATAATTTTCTGATCATATAAGTCTCCCTGTGCTATTCCCTGCCAAATGACAACATTCAGTTTCCGATCAATAATTGTCAATTTCACACCCCCGTGCGCATATTCTATTTTTTCGTTCGAATATTTGGAACCTGGTATGTAACTGGCTTTATTACCTCCCCCAAATAAACTATAAGTAGGAGCAGCAAAGGATGTTGGATCATTGTTGAATCTAATATCATTGGTATTTGGAATATTTGAAGATAAGGGCACACTTACTTCCTTAGGATGGCTCAGCCATTTTACCCTGAGCAGAAGGTCAGGTTTGATAGTATCAACCTTAAGCTTTCGTTCGATCATGCAGTGGGCAAAATGATTTTTTGTTTTTGTCTGCACGAAATCATTATTGTAATCTGTCTCGTCGGTAATTTTTAAATCAGGAAGCCATGCGTAAGATTCGAATATTTCAAAATCAACATCTCGCCTTTTGGTAATTTCCACTTCTTTGTAAACATTACATGATACCAGTATAGCTAAAGAGCCTACCAAAATTCCTATTATTATTTTGTTCATAATTCGCTTGTTTGCCTTTAGAATATGCCTCGCCTCAACACCACTTTATAGAAGTGAGAGAAACAACACCTACAGGTTATTTCATAAGATGTTGAATCAAACGTTTCTGTCAGGTTCTTTTTTTAAGAAATTTTGAGAATGATTTATGTAATTTCATCTTTAACTACAAGACCGATCAAAGGGATAGAAAATATGGTTAACCGTGGCTGCCCACATGCTCTATAGCTATGTTTGATTCATTTTGAGGTGAATCCTAGTTTTTTATCAACAATAGCATTCACCGCTTTTTACTCACAAATCCATAAGAATTTATTGAGCTGGAAATAGTTCATGTGTTCACAACCATTTTCTTTTTTAAACACTTCAAATCGGTGTTTGAGGCCTGTGTATGATTGAATTTCCAATTGCTCATTCCATTCTCTAATCAAAACTCTTTTTTCATTCCAAATGGGAAAGAAATCAGGGGCATATGCACAAAGTAGCCTTGAGACAATAAACTTCACTTCATTAAGGTGGGCTAGATCTTCACATAGTTTAGTGAATATTTTTAGGTCTCGTTCAGATATTGCCAGCCTTAAATCATCTTTCAGAAACCTAGTAACTACAGCATGAAAGCTATTATCAGGAATGAGAGATGTAATATTCAGTCCACTCATCACATAACAGAGTTCCTGATAGTTCCATTTATTGTGCAACGAAATCAATTTTAGAATCCGCTGATCGGATTTAAAATAACCCTCGACGGATTGAAACTTCAGCAGTTCGTTCGAAATCTTTCTCATTTTAATAGCGGTTTAAGTACACATTATTCCTATCACTAGCTGTCATTATCTCCCTCTCCGGAAGCAAAGTCAAATTTTCACTTAACATACCTTTTGCTACCGTTGGAATTTCCTTCCCTTGACCCCGCTCTGAATCTGTATTTTCACATCTACATTTTCCACCGCAAGAACATATATCACTAGTCATGGGAAGGCCTTTGCTTTTTAATTTAGGAGAATTGTGACTGTCTTTGTTCCAGTTCTTTTTATATTCTGAAAGTGATAACCCTGTAGACTTTCGAAACTGCCCGGATAGATAATGAATACCACTGTATCCAAGAGTTATGGCAATTTGGCTGAGATTTAATTTTCCTTGCTTTATTAGCTCTTTGACTTTTTCAGTTCGAAGCTTTATAAAATACTGCTCAATGGTCATTCCAGCATAGTGACTGTAACCCTTACTTAGTTGATGGTAGTTTTTAGCTAGGTCTTGAGTCAAATACTCAGATAGCTTTTGGTCACGACTCAGGCGATTAATGTTTTCAAGGTAAATACCTATAGCACTATTGACTCGGCCAATAAGTATTTCGTTTTCATTTTTCACTAGCCCAAGCTCTATAACTTGTAATCTTTTATCTAGAGCATCGAGATCCAAAAATTGGTTATCTTCTATGATTGCGTAACCATTTTTTACTTCTATATAATCTATCGATAATTCATTTAATATCTGCTTGACAACATGGATACACCTGGGGCATACCATGTTTTTAATATGTATGGTGAGCGTTTTCATGGTAATAATGATTTAGATTAAAAAAAGGACATAGGAATTCCTTCTTGGAAGGTTCCATCTGAATCTATATTACCGAACTAATTCAAGAATGACTGGATAAGTATTCTGAGCACTGCTCCTGAAGGAGGAGATAAAGTACAATTTAAATGATGGCGTTTGATCCCTTTGAGAACAGTAGTTATTTGAAGTGGTTCTTCAAATACAAGCGTTATTATTAGCATTGGTACTTTTTCAACATCAAATGATGGGAAAACATAGTTTACCAGATTTTCATACAACAAATTGGCCTGTTCTTCGCAGCATTCATCATCACTCCTGCTTTGGTGATCATGATGATCTTTGTTGCTATCACCAGTTGGATCAAACTTATGGTGACATCCATGTTTTTGATAAGTATCATCGGAAGTGCCTATTGATTGACTCTGCTGATCAGAATAAAAGCCAATATCAGTGATGACCTGATAACATAGTACATTACAAACAAAAACGCCAGAAAATGCAATAAGAAGACTTATTGTGATCTGAAGGCGTGCTTTGT
>CAXBNB010000296.1:0-5798 GCA_963976505.1 uncultured Reichenbachiellaceae bacterium | reverse complement strand
TATATAATAATAGCTTTTTCATTGTCTATCCTAATCTTGATTGAATGGCTGTGAAGAAAGGAATGAAGGCAGAAAAAAGATCAATCAAAAATTGAATGCCATCATTGATCATTATCAAAAAGTAGTAGGCATAAGCCTGGAAGAGCTCCGAGCAGCCATTCAATCAAGATTAGGATAGACAATGAAAAAGCTATTATTATATATCACCATTGTATTCGTTTCTCTTGGAGTTTTTTCATGCGGAGATGATCAAATAAAAGATCTACCTACAGTCGAAGAAAGGGTTTCTAAAGCCAAAGATTCATTAATTACCGCGTTGACTGCCCCTACTTTTGGGTGGAAGATCAACTACCAACCAAATCCTAGTTCAGGCTCATTCATTATCTTAATGACATTTGATAAGGAAGGAAATGTCAACATCAAATCCGATGTATATGACAATGATGGAGAATTTCTTGATGCGACCATCACTTACCGAATAGACAATGCTCATGGACTCGAGTTAATACTTGAAACTTATGGGGTATTTCATTATTTCTTCGAATTTTTCAATGGTGAATTTGAATTCATCCTTTTAGAATACCTAAACAACAATCCTGTTTTTCAAAGCAAATCAGATTTTTCAAACCCAACTATAATAAGTTTTGAACCAGCAGCTGAAAATGATGCCCAACTGCTCAACAATGAAATTACCAAAAATTTTAAGAAAACATTGTTCCAAAGTGAGCAATTGATTGGCAGCAATGTTTATTACCAGTTGCACTTGATTGACAAAGACATTTCTATTTTCATGACCTTGGATTTAGATTTGAGAACAGCCAAAATACTGAATGCAGGTGTAGGAGAAAGCATAGATGAAATAAACAACAATAACAATAGAGTTGATATTTCCCATAAAACCAACTACAGTATTCAAGGTGAAAAAATAGTGCTCAATTCTCCCTTCAATTTCAGTCTGAATGGACAAAGTATTCTTGTTTCGGAGTTTGCATTATCCAATTTTCAAGAACTTACTGACAGCTTTTGTGATGGACAAACCCTCAATATTGGGAAATTTGATGGGAAAATTGGGAATGAAAGCATAACATTTACCAGCACACTGTATTCTTCAGGGACAAACTTCAATCCGATCAGCGATGGATCTTACAATGTAAACAGCATTGGCATATTTGACGATCAGGATGAAACATTGCAGGAAATGATAGCTGCTATATTTCCAGATGTAGCTGGCATTCAGTTTTACTTCAAATACACACAAATTGACCCTGCACTGTATGCTGTAGGATTTATAGTTGTGGACAACAACAACAATGCTGATTTCTTTTTGAGAGAATTTGCCCCTCCTACTTTTAATGGAAATCAAATGAATATTACCTTCACAGGGGAAAATTTTATAACCCGCCAGTCAACAGCCGCTGAAGAACAAGGTTTGATCGACATAACAGATTTTGTGTTTGGAAGTGGTCAAGTTTATGTCCTTGAGTTTGCAGGTGACGATGATGGATTCGAACTTTACAATGCCTGCAACAACCATAAATTATTCCTGTTTAAGTAAGTCTAAATTTCTACGCAGTATTTATAATTGGGGCATGGGATCAATCTATCCCCCCTTTTCGTTACATTTGCGACCTTAAACCAAAATCCCATCCATTTTGTCAAATATAGTAGCCATTACAGGTCGTCCAAACGTAGGTAAGTCCACACTCTTTAACCGCCTGGTTGAAAGAAAAAAAGCCATAATGGACAATGAAAGTGGAGTCACTCGTGACAGACATTATGGATTTGCCCAATGGAATGGTAAATACTTTACAGTAATTGATACCGGTGGATACGTCACCGGATCTGACGATATTTTTGAAGAAGCCATTCGTACTCAAGTAAAGATGGCCCTAGATGAAGCTTCGGTTGTGCTCATTATGGTTGATTGTCACAACGGTGTTACAACGTTGGATGAAAATTTTGCCAAGATTCTTCGTGAATTAAAAAAGCCAGTGATTTTGGTAGTGAATAAAGCAGACAACCCTGATCTAGAACTGGCCTCTAGCGAATTTTACAGTCTGGGATTAGATGCAAATCTATATACCATTGCTTCTACCAGTGGCTCTGGTACAGGGGAGTTATTGGATGAGGTAGTGAGTTATTTTGATGACAATGACAATGAAAATCCGGAAGATGGTATTCCTAGAATTTCCATTCTTGGTAGACCTAATGCTGGAAAATCTTCTTTCCTAAATGCACTACTTGGCAAGGAACGCACCATCGTAACAGATGTAGCAGGCACAACCAGGGACTCGATCAATACACATTATAAACTTTATGACAAGGATTTTATCCTAACCGATACAGCAGGAATCCGAAAAAAATCAAGGGTAAGAGAAGACATAGAATTCTACTCAGTACTCAGGGCGATTCAATCATTACAAGATAGCGATGTGTGTATCGTCATGCTGGATGCGGAGCGTGGATTTGAGGCACAAGACATGAACATCATCTCGCTGGCCCACAAATACAAAAAGGGCATCATGATCATGGTGAACAAGTGGGATTTGATTCCCGACAAGGACAGCAACACTACCATCAAATTCAAAAAAGAAATAGAGGGAAAACTAGGCCCATTAAGTTATATCCCTATAATTTTCACTTCTGTTTTGAACAAACAAAGAATTTTTCAAGCCATAGAATTGGCCATGGAAGTCAATGAAAACAGGACCAGGAAAATTTCTACTTCAGCCTTGAATGAAATCATGCTGAAGGAAATAGACTACAATCCACCACCGGCACTAAAAGGAAAACACATCAAAATCAAATACATCACTCAGCTTCCGGTGCATACTCCCATGTTTGCTTTCTTTTGCAACCTGCCACAGTACATCAAAGAACCTTATGAAAGGTTTTTGACCAACAAACTGAGGTCTCATTTTGAATTCAAAGGTGTACCAATTAAAATTTCTTTTAGAAAAAAATAATAAGGCTGTACTTTACCTAAAGCTTGCAAGGATTTTTCTAATTTAGAAATGCGAATTAAAAACTTACATTTTGCCAGCATCAACTGACAGGAAAATCTTTGTAAAACACCTACCGGAGTATTCGGTAGAGTATTGTTACCAACTTTGGGTGACACTGGATTTCGTTTTCAACATCACCCGAAAAAGAAACTCCAAACTAGGCGACTATCGGTATGATCCTGCAACCAAGCAACATGCGATTTCCGTCAACAACAACCTGAATAAATATTCTTTCCTCATTACTTACATTCATGAGGTAGCCCACCTGACTACAAGGGAAAAACACCCAAGTAGGGTATTGCCGCATGGCAACCAATGGAAGCAGGAGTTTCGGCGCTTGCTTTTACCCATGCTCAACGACAAAGTATTCCCCGATGATGTGTTGAGGATATTGGCTCATCACATGAAAAACCCGAAAGCATCGAGCACTTCGGATAAAAATCTCTACTTGGTATTGAGAAAATACGATGACCATTCCAGTGAAACACTGCTGGGGGAATTAGAATCGGGCACGACTTTTCTATTCAACCAAAAGATTTATAGAAAGCTCGAAAAACGCAGAACTAGAAGCCTGTGCTTGGATGTAAATTCCGATCGCAAATACTTGATTTCCGAAACCGCTCCGGTGAAAGAATTTAAAAATTGAATTGCAGATTCAATTCAGCCTTTTCTGAATAAGACTGTCTAAGCCCATGCAAAACTGTAGCGGATGAAGTGTTCTCCAATTGGCGATTTGCAGACTACCTCCAGAGATGATGTACGAATCGATATTAAAGTTACCCATCTCCTCCAGCACATGATCTTGAAAATTAATTGCTGCTATCCAACCTTGTTGGTCATCTTCCAAGTCGTCAAACCATTCTTCATAGTAGCAGTCATCTGATCCATGAAAATTGAGTACATTTTCGCCAATCAACACAAAGCGGCTGATTCCGTCGGCAATGAGCAGGTCAATGATATTTCGCTTTAGGTGCATGATGTCGTTGTTGATGGTGTCATTCCACTCACCGATAAATTCTATCACTGCATAGCCCTTCTCATAGTCTGCATAAAGGATTTTTATATACAAGGTTTCCGAACCCATATAATCCCAGGCAGGATCTATGTAGTAGCCATAGATGGTATCAGAATACAAGTCATAATTGTATTCCTTGCCATTAAATGGTGAAAGTTCATCCTTGGCAGGATCGTAATACTTCAACCACCTGTAGAATGGTTCAATCTGGTGCACTTTACTTTCCTTTATTGTAAAAATCTACTGCTTCCCTTACGGATTTATTGTCTTTCAACAGTCCCTCAGCTACTTGCCTCTCTACTTGAAGTTCTTCCATTACCATCTTCACCGCTCGATCTACCAGCTTTTCATTGGACAATTGCATGTCAACCATTTTATTTCCTTTGACCCTGCCTAGCTGAATCATTACAGTCGTAGAAATCATGTTCAACACCAGCTTTTGAGCTGTACCAGCTTTCATGCGGGTACTTCCCGTAACGAACTCAGGACCTACTACTACTTCTATCGGAAACTCAGAAGCTTCAGCCAACTTGGAGTTTTGGTTGCATGTAATACAGCCAGTCACTAATCCTTTTTTTCTCGCCTCAGACACACCACCAATTACATAAGGCGTTCTACCAGAAGCGGCAATACCAATCAGGGCATCCGCATCTGTTATCTGGTGCGCCATCAAATCCTTCCATGCCTGATCAGGATTGTCTTCTGCATCCTCAACAGATTTTCTAATGGCAGTATCTCCACCTGCAATGATGCCCACTACCCTAGTGGCAGGCATACCATAAGTAGGAGGAATCTCCGAAGCGTCCACTACGCCCAATCGACCACTGGTACCTGCACCGATGTAAAACAGCCTTCCTCCTGCTTTCATTTTTCCAACTATTGCCTCCACCAGCTTTTCTATCTGGGGAATAACTTTTTCGATGGCATGAGGCACAGTCTTGTCTTCAGAATTGATATTGGTGAGCAATTCATTGACAGTCATGTTTTCGAGCTTGTCGAAATGTGAAGAAGATTCTGTAGTACTCATTTTTGTATTTCTTTTTGGTGATAAAGCGCCAATCCGGCTATGGGTCCTTCTACGATATGTTTGAGGTGAATGCCCAAATCTGTGGCTACTTTTCGCAATATATTCGAATAATAAAAGGAAACCGATCCTGTAAAATGCACAGGTTCGTTTTTGTAATTTGTGTATTTCATGATATTCTTTTCAAAAAAGAGCACAAATCCATCATAAATCATTTTGTAGAGGTAAGGTTCTTTTAGGTTTTGAAAGATGAACTTGGAAAACCCCGCCATATACCTGGCTGGCATGGTGTTTTGATACACATTTTCCAATATGATAGACTTTGACAGTTCGAATCTCTTGTCCATTTTGTCAATCACATTTTGTGGTAAATCTTTCCTGAGGTAGTCTCCTAAGAGCTTATTTCCAAAATAGGCACCACTGCCCTCATCCCCCATTATATATCCCAGAGGTGCTATATTTTCAATGACAGCAACACCGTCATACAGAGATGAGTTGGCGCCAGTGCCTAAGATGCAGGCAATGCCTCGCTCATGCCCACACAAAGACCGGGCTGCTGCGAGCAAATCTGTGTCTATTTCAATGGATGCCTGTGGATACAAACTTTGAAAACACTGCTCCATCTTCTGTTTGTTTGCATCTGACGAGCAGCCTGCCCCGTAGAAATATATTTTTTCAATCGGCAAATGCAGGTGAGCTGACAGCCCTTCCTGCAAGAGATTCATCACCTCGTTTTTATCCTGATAATAGGGAT
>CAXBNB010000295.1:0-5814 GCA_963976505.1 uncultured Reichenbachiellaceae bacterium | reverse complement strand
CCAAGTTATATGGCTATTGTGCTGTTTATATTTCCGCTGGTCTTTGTCGCGGTTCTTTTGAATTCGCGTTATTATACCCAGCCGTCAGTGCGCACGCCGGTTTTGATCGTGGCGCTGGGATTGTTCGGTTGGCTCTACCTGTCGATGATATCGAATGACGGTGCCCTTGTGAAAACCAGTACTTACAATATCCCCGGTCTGCCCACGTTCTTGGATTTGTTTGATATCGGCCCGGGGCTGCTGGTGGTTTTTGTCGCAGTTGTGTTTGTCAACGCTCCCACGGTGTTCCGTATCGTTCGCGGATTGGCATTGGACATCAAAACCCGCGACTATGTCGCCGCCGCCCAAACCCGTGGCGAGGGCACATGGTATATCATGCTGTGGGAGATCCTGCCCAACGCGCGTGGGCCGCTGATTGTCGATTTTTGCCTGCGCATTGGATACACAACCATTCTATTGGGAACGCTGGGTTTTTTCGGGTTGGGGCTGGAATCTGAAAGCCCTGATTGGGGCACGACGATTAACGCAGGACGACGATTGCTATCATTGTACCCGCATGCTGCGATTGCGCCCGCCTTGGCGTTGTTAAGCTTGGTTTTGGGGCTCAATCTGTTGGCTGATGGATTGCGAGAAGAGAGTTTGCGGGACTAATGGATACACGGAACCGGGGGCCAGCCCCCGGACCCCCGGAGTTTGCGGGCAAAATGAAAACAATCAGTGTGGTTCATTGATGGTTAGGAGCGGCGACGATGACAAAGCGTGAGTATGACGGACCCATTCTTGAGATCGACAATTTGTCGATTTCGTTCTTCACGCGGCTGCGGGAAATTCCAGCGGTGATGGATTTTTCAGTTTCGGTAAAGCCTGGAGAGGCCGTGGGTCTGGTGGGGGAATCTGGTTGCGGCAAATCAACAGTCGCGCTTGGGGTCATGCAGGATCTGGGTGCCAATGGTCGCGTCGTCGGCGGGTCGATTAAATTCAAGGGACGCGATTTGAGCGAGATGAGCGATGAGGAACTTCGCGACATTCGTGGCAGCCAAATTGCGATGATCTATCAAGAACCGATGGCATCCTTGAACCCTGCGATGCGGATTGGCAAGCAGTTGATGGAAGTGCCCATGATACACGCAGGCATTTCCGAGAAGGAAGCGTATGCGCGGGCACTTCAGCTGGTGACGGACGTGAAGCTGCCTGATCCTGAACGCATATTGAAAGCCTATCCGCACCAGCTTTCAGGGGGGCAACAGCAGCGCGTTGCAATAGCGATTGCATTGGCGAAGGAGCCTGAAGTAGTGCTGATGGATGAGCCCTTTAGTAACTTGGATTCGAGGCTAAAGACCATCATTAGACAAGAGATGATTGACATCTTACGTGCTGAAGGAGTAACTGTGGTTATGGTCAGCCATGATCATGCAGATGCTTTGTCTGTGGCCGATAGGATTATGGTCATGAGAAAAGGGGAGATGGTACAGATCGCTACACCCGAAGAACTTTACCATTTTCCTACATCAGAATATGCTGCGAGCTTTCTCGGACCTATTAATTACTTGTCTGTAAATGGCGGTTCTGAGCCTCTAGGGGTTCGACCAGAAAAACTTAAAATAGTCAAAGAAGGAAAATACAAAGGGTTGGTGGAAAAAGCTACTTTTCAGGGAATGCACTATCATATCTCCGTCAATTCTGCTATTTCAAACAACTCTATACTGATATATTCTGATGGAAATATAAAAGAAGGATCGACGTTAGAATTTGAGATAACTTAATTTTGCTTATCAAAAGGTGCTTATCAGATTTTTATTACACGGCTACAGTCTTATTTGAGTTTTCTCTTTCATTCTGTTTAAAAAATGGGTTTCTGAATTAACTACACGGCAATATGTGAAATTGCAAGAAGGTAGTATATTTGGTGAGATTGCACTATTTAAAATAAGCCATTATGGATTTAAAGTATCTACAATTATTGTCTGATAAATTCCTCAATGCGCCTGCAGTAGCCAAAGAAATTATTTTATTGGAATCAGTATTGAACCTTCCCAAGGGAGCTGAGTTGTTTTTGAGCGATGTACATGGAGAGCATGAGTCTTTTCGTCATGTGTTGAAAAATGCATCTGGAATTATTCGCAACAAAATCATAGCACTTTTCTCAGATGAATTGGATGGGAAAGACCTCCGTCGCTTGGCAAGTCTGGTTTATTACCCTGAACAAAAGATTGAGATCATCAAAAACGAATCAGAAGATGTAGAGCAGTTTTACTCTCGAACGCTGTACAGGTTGGTGAGGTTGAGTCGTGAGTTTGCTTCTATATATGCCAACCGAAAGATTCAAAAGCTCCTGCCTGAAGATTATGGATATATTATTACAGAGCTTACCCAAGAGCGGGAGCTGCTTTCGAGTCAAAATGAATATTACCATCAAATCATTAAAACTGTCATAGAGATTGATCAAGCTGATAGGCTGATTGTTGCCTTTGCCAATTTCATTCAAAAACTAGCTGTTCATAAAATACATATTATTGGTGATATTTTTGACCGTGGGCCAGGTGCGGAACACATCATGGATGATTTGATGGATTATCAATCAGTAGATGTGCAATGGGGAAATCATGATATAGTCTGGATGGGAGCAGCTTGTGGCTCGCGTGCGTGTATTGCCAATGTATTGAGGTTGTCGCTTAGGTATGGCAATACAGACACCTTAGAAAAGGGCTATGGGATCAACCTGATGCCTTTGGTTTCATTTGCCATCGAAGTGTACAAAAATGACAAAAGCCTTGTGTTTGAGCCAAAATCTTCAGCTGCTGAAGCTTTCAATGAAAGCGAGCAGTGGTTAAACAGGATTATGCACAAAGCCATTTCCATCATACAATTCAAATTGGAAGGGCAATTGGCCAAAAGACGACCGGAATTTGGAGTTGGCGATAGAGATGTGTTGAGTAATGTGAATTTTGACGAATCAACTGTTGAGATAGATGGAGCTAATTACAGATTGAATGATTTTTTTCCTACTGTCGATCCGATTTCACCCAATACTTTGTCAGAAGCTGAAACGGCGTTACTTCAAAAATTGTGGGAATCATTTCGTGATAGTGAAAGACTGCAGAGACACACCAGGTTTTTGTATGAAAGCGGTGGCATGTATAAGGTGTCCAACCAAAGTTTGTTGTATCATGGCTGTATCCCGATAGATGGATCAGGTAATTTAGAAGAAGTTGAATTTGAAGGACAGTTATTAAAAGGAAAAGCCTTGTTGGATTATTTTGACCAGGTGGCACGCAAAGCCTATTTTGGTAAAAGAAAATCAGACGAGAAGGAATTTGGCAGGGACATGATGTGGTACTTGTGGGCTGGGTCAAAATCCCCATTGTTTGGAAAACACAAGATGGCCACTTTTGAAAGGTATTTCATAGCCGATGAAAAACCCAAGGCAGAACATAAAAATGGCTTAGATCCTGAGCATTCAAGAATTATCAATGGACACGTACCTGTAGTGGTGAAAAAAGGGGAAAGTCCGATCAAAGCGAATGGAAAGCTGCTGGTGATCGATGGAGGTTTTTCAAAAGCATACCAGACACAAACTGGCATTGCTGGATATACCCTGATCCACAATGACTTGGGCTTGCAACTGGTCTCACATGAGCCATTTGAATCCACTAAAAATGCAATTACAAAAGAAATTGATATTGTATCCTCTCAGACTATCTTGTCACAGCCGGACAAAAAACTGTGCGTGAGAGATACAAATGATGGCATTAGGTTGGTAGCAAAAATCACGGAATTGAAAAGCCTACTTGATTGCTTTCAGAAGGGAGCAATCAAAGAAAGGTATTTTGGGTAACACATTCCAAGTCTTCAAGACTTGGAATGTGTTACTAATTGTCAATTAATAGGTCTTTTATAGTTGATAAATCTTGTTGTGATTGGTGATAGGATATAAATGATTGTTTGCCTCCAAACCAATGTAGTACTTCTTGCTTCATTAAATGACTCGACCTGTCATTTAGAATTCTTTGATATGAGTTCCATTTATAATTCTGGTCATTTTTTTCATTGAATCCGTGGTGAGCCAGTTGATTATGAATGTAATAAATGACTTGAGTAAGGTAAGCGTCATTATCCACATGTTTTCGTCTGAAATTCTTTTGAAACAAACTACCAGTTCTATTTTCTTGTTTGTTTATAGATTTCGAATAGCTCATGAAAAACCGTCTAAAAAATTCACTTACTATTTCTCCGATTGTTAAACTTTCTAAGTTTTGAAAACTTGGAAAACTTCTGTCCTTTAGAATGTCATTTTTAGATTTTACTCGAACCAATAAATGGAAATGATTTGGTAGGAGAGAAAAAGCATAAGTTTCTAAATGCCCTGAGAGATAGGCATCATATTTTTTGAGGAAATGGGAGTAATTACTTTCGTTGAAAAAGATATTCGATTGATCATTTCCCCTATTGTAAATATGATAATACATACCTTCTTGCAATGGGATATGTATGTGAGTGGACATTTCAAACTGTTTTTATAGCTAAACTATCCATAAATTCAAACATTCCAAGTCTATGAGACTTGGAATGTTTGAATGAACCCCCTATTTATTCAAAAAAACAACCACTTTTTCAAACACTTGCTGTCCTGTAAAACCGAATTTTTCGTCCAATACTTTAGCAGGAGCAGAGTATCCAAAATGATCTAAGCCAAATACCTCTCCTCTATAGCCAACAATTGGTCTCAACGTTTCAGGTAATCCTGCTGTCAATCCGAAAACCGGAACGTCAGATGGAATCAAAGCATCTTGATACGCCTGATCTTGTTGCCTAAACAACCCGTCGGAGATGGCAGACACCACTCTTACTTTTAGTCCTTTTTGAGTCTCCAATAGAGCAGTAGCTTCTAATAAGGTAGATACTTCTGAGCCATTACCTACAAGTATTACGTCGGGCTTGTCTGTGTTTTTCACAGCATAAGCTCCTTTGCCGGCAGCCAATGCATCGTCGTACCTGCTTGCATCATTAGCGGGGATGTCTTTGATTCCCTGTCTTGAAAGAATCAATGCCGTAGGCACTTTGGTGTTTTCAAGAGCCATTTTCCATGCGACAGTAGTTTCTACTGCATCTGCAGGTCTCAAAGCCAATAAGCTCATGTCTCCAGAGTGGTTTTTGATTTTTTCCATCAACCTAATTTGAGCTTCTTGCTCTACTGGCTGGTGGGTTGGTCCATCTTCACCTACACGGAATGCATCGTGAGTCCATACAAACTTCACTGGCAATTCCATCAAGGCAGAAAGTCTTACGGCAGGTTTCATGTAATCAGAGAATACAAAAAATGTAGCCACCACTGGAATTACACCGCCATGCAATGCCATTCCATTGGCAATAGCCGCCATGGTAAACTCAGCAACACCGGCTTGTAAAAACGCCCCTGAAAAATCACCTTTTTTGAAAGCAGTAGTTTTCTTAAGAAATCCATCAGTTTTGTCACTGTTAGACAAATCCGCAGAAGAAACAATCATATTGTCAACGTGCTCTGCAAAGTGAGCCAACATAGCTGATGATGCCGCTCTACTGGCAATATTTTCTTTTTGTGCGATGGCACTGTAATCTATCTCTGGAATTCGGCCACTTAAGAACCTTTCCAGTTTAGCTGCTAACTCAGGATTGGCGGCAGCCCACTTTTCTCCTTCTTGTTTTTTGTTGGCAGCATAAGCTTTTTTGCTGTCCAGTTGTTTGGCGTAGTGTTCTTGAACTTCAGGGAAAATAGTGAAATGGTTTTCTGCTTTTCCTCCCACATTTTCAACTGTCTTATTCAAGGAAGCTCCAGCA
>CAXBNB010000294.1:0-5823 GCA_963976505.1 uncultured Reichenbachiellaceae bacterium | reverse complement strand
TTCTCTTTCTTTTTCAGAAGTATTTTCACTACCTTTATCCATTTTTGTTTCTTCATCGCTAAAATGTTTCACCACATATTCTTTTAAATCCTTGGCTTTATAAAGCCAGCTTTCATCGAATGTCGCCTCATACAGTTTCACAAAAGCCAAAATCGTATGGCTGTAATCATCCAAAAATCCACTGATCGATGACTTACCACCCATATAGTTTCGATTGATCTTACCCGATTTTTGTATTTGATTTTTCAAAATAAAATTGCCACACTTTACAGCTTTGTCAAGATAATCTTTATCACCCAATGCAAAATAAGCATCTAGGTAACCAGTGATCATCAACCCATTCCAAGAAGTCAAAACCTTATCATCCAATGGTGGTCTTACTCGCTTAGCACGAATGTCCATCAGTTGTTTTTTTCCTTTATTGATTATTGCTAAGACATCTTTCTCTGCCAGCTTAAATTTCACTGCCAACTCCGGAACAGACATCACTTTCGTCAAAATATTCTTTTCTTCAAAATTTCCTTTATGGCTTACACCATAATAGGCTTTAAACACTTTAGCATCTTCTCCTAGTGCGGCATCTATTTCTCCCTCAGTCCACACATAAAATTTCCCCTCTTCCCCCTCACTGTCCGCATCTAGAGATGAGTAAAATCCACCAGATTTATCCATCAATTCCCTTTCGACAAATGTCAAAGTTTCTTTTACAATCCGGGCATATTCCGGATCTTGATAGTATTGATAGGCATGACTATACAGACTCACGAGCTGCGCATTGTCATAAAGCATTTTTTCAAAGTGGGGAACTGTCCATGTTTTGTCGGTAGAATAGCGGGCAAATCCACCTCCTGCCTGATCGTAAATCCCTCCAAAAGCCATATTATCCAAAGTCACTTTAAGTATTTCTTTGGCTTGGTCATTCTTTTTGAAATAATCGTAGGTAAGTAAAAATTCATAGATGGCCGGCATTGGAAATTTTGGTGCACCCTCTCTTCCTCCATACTTCATGTCTATGTCCGATACTGAATTAGCGAATAAAGTTTCAAAGGTTGTTTGGTCAAAATTCGAACCCGACTCATTGAATACGGGCATTTCTACCTGACTGATTCCTTCAGTAAGCTGTTCAGCCTGAGTCACCATTTTCTGTTTGTCTTTTACATACAGATCTGCAAAGTAATCCAACACTTTTTCCCAATTGTCTCGGGGAAAATAGGTGCCAGCAAAAACTGGACGCCCATCAGGCAAAGCAATAATATTGAGTGGCCATCCACCACTGCCATTCATCAACTGCGCTGCATCCATGTATATGGCATCTATATCCGGACGCTCCTCCCGATCCACTTTTATCGACACATAATTGCTGTTCATTTTTACGGCAATGAGAGAATCCTCAAACGACTCATGCTCCATCACATGACACCAATGGCAGGCAGCATAGCCAATACTAATGACCATCAACTTGTCTTCTTTTTTTGCCTGATCCAGAGCCACTTCTCCCCATGGGTTCCAATTTACAGGGTTGTACGCATGCTGTAGCAAATAAGGGCTACTCTCATTGATAAGTGCATTCGCCTTCTGCTCCTGTCCTTGGTTGGGTGTACACGCCAGCAAAAGCATAAATACCGTACACACTCCCATCAATTTTGTTTTTACAGTCATAGCATATTTTGTTTTTGGAGCAAAATCACCCCAGCTTATAAACAGCACTCCTCCGGCTTTCGGCACTCGCCTGCCAACACCGCCATCCAACATCGGGCTCAAACAAAGCCTCTATCCGGGCTAGAAGCAGCTTTATCTCTTCAAATGAACAACACTTTCCAAGTTTTAAAAACACTCCAAATCCATTGAAGCCCTTGAAACCTATAACGGATATTGGGCAATGTGTTTATTGTTCTAATTTAAATTTTACAAACACACTGCTCTCCACTTTTATTTTTTCAAATTCGATATCTGCTGGTTTGAATTCTTCCTGTTTAAAAGACGAGTTGCCTCTAATCATAATTCCTGCCGTTCTTCCTTGTAAGTTGCGCATCGAGTTATCATGCTGGTCAGAGATGTGTATTGCTGCCCCTACCTTCTGGTCAATGGCGGCTGCCATATATTCTGCTTGTTTTTTCGCCTTGGCGATTGCCTTAGACTTTAATTCTAGCTTTAATTGCTCGATTCCTGAAAACTCGGTTCGATCTAACAGAACATTGGCAATTTCTAATTTTTCCAGTTCGAGAATCACCAACCCAGCAGTTTGTGCATTGTCCACTTTCAGTGAATAAACCTTACTTTTTAATACATCCTGATTCTTAAGAAAGTATTTCTTGAAGTTACTCGCTAAGTCGTTTAATGTTAAATCTTCCTTCGTATTAATCCCTAATTGTTTCAGCCTTTTTTCCATCGACAACTCCAGTTCTTCCACCGAAGTTTTTCCTTTAGTGTCTTTTTCACTTATTAGGATATTAAGATAGATTTCATCTGGCGTTACCAAGGAGTCAACGAAAGCAGAGGTTTCTATGAATGGCTGATCAATGAAATTCTTAGTCTGACCAAACCCTATTATGGCCTGGAACAAAGCAATGATTAATATGATATTTCTTTTACTCATGAGTTTTTTGTTTATCAGATGCCCATTTCGCTATTCAACAGCTATCAAATAATAATTCTTTTTGCCCTTCTGAGCCAAAAGATACTTGTTTTGGAGCAATTTAAAATCTGCTGCTTGTTCAGCAGACGACAACTTCTTTTTATTAATACTCACCCCGCCACCTTTGATCATTCTTCTCGCTTCTCCTTTAGAGGGAAAAACCAAGTTGTCAGATGCATCGGTAAGTAGGTCGGTAACATTCTCAGTCGATTGGTAAGCAGCTTTTGAAATAGTTGTCATCGGCACTCCTTCAAACACAGAAAGCAAAGTATCTTCATCCAAAGTTTCTAAATCTTCGGTGGTAGATTTTCCAAACAGAATACCTGAAGCCTTTACTGCCATCTCATAGTCTTCCTGCGAATGCACCCTTACAGTCACATCCTCTGCCAATGCCTTCTGCAGTACCCTGGTGTGGGGCGCTTCATCGTGCGCTTTTTCTAGGTCTTCAATAGTAGTTTTATCAAGTAAAGTAAAAATTCTGATGTAATTTTTGGCATCTTCATCAGATGCATTCAGCCAGTATTGGTAAAATTTATAAGGGGAAGTTCGCTTTTTATCTAACCATACATTCCCTCCTGCAGTCTTTCCAAACTTAGTTCCGTCAGCCTTTTTGATCAATGGCGTAGTAATCGCCCATGCTTCTCCATCACCCTTTCTTCTAATGAGTTCTGTTCCTGTCACAATATTTCCCCATTGGTCTGAGCCACCCAATTGAATCTTACACCCTTTGTGTTTATTGAGCCAGTAAAAATCATAGCCCTGCACCAGTTGGTAGCTAAATTCGGTAAAAGAAAGGCCCGTTTCCAACCTCGTTTTAACAGAATCTTTGGCCATCATATAGTTAACAGTGATGTGCTTACCAACGTCCCGAATAAAATCAAGAAAATTTATATTCTTAAACCAATCGTAATTGTTCACCATCTCAGCAGAATTTTCTCCGCAATCAAAATCCAGGAATTTCGCCAATTGATTGTGAACGCAAGCCACATTGTGATTTAAAATATCCTCAGACAGTAGGTTTCTCTCAGCAGATTTTCCTGATGGATCGCCTACCATTCCTGTAGCTCCACCCACCAAAGCAAATGGCTTGTGTCCAGACCTCTGAAAATGAACCAGCGTCATTATCTGAACCAAGCTGCCAATATGCAGGGAATCTGCCGTCGGGTCAAAACCTATATAGGCAGCTGTCATTTCTTTATTTAATTGATCCTGTGCACCGGGCATGATGTCATGTATCATGCCTCTCCATTTTAGCTCTTCTACAAAATCCTTAACCATTCTTCTTAATTTCTTGTTTTTTTGACGTACAAAGATAGAAGGATAAAACACAAATGGCTTGAAAAATACACAGATAAAATCTCAACAGAATTTTCACTAATTTTATACTAAATTCTCTTGTGAGTTACCAGTCGATACAATGAAACGTTCCTTTCCAATATTACTGTCATGGTGTTTTCTAGTGTGTATAGACACGAATTGCTTTTCACAAACTGCTCCCCAAACTTTTTCCAATCGGGTAGAACAGTACAGAAAAGCCGCTGACTATTACAATCTTGGCTTGCACTTTCAGCAAAAAAGGGAATTTGAAAAATCCATTCAATACTACGATAGTGCCATCAGTCTGAATGTGAGGAATGTCGATTACTACCTCGCTAGGGCAGAGTCGAAGGAATCGTCCGGAAATCCAATTGCGGCTTTGGTGGATTATGAAACAGTTATACGGATTGATCCAGACTACCCCAGCTCTTATTTCAAAAGAGGAATGATTTATCACCAGCAAAAAAATTATGAAGCAGCCATTACTGATTTTACATTTCTCTTGAATGAAGATCAGTTTACTGAAACCAAAGGAATCATTTTCAAAGGCGTGCAACAAAATGAAGGGGGACTTGCAAGTTTTTCCGGCATCACCACCATGAATCAAATGAAAAGTGATGTATTCCATGCCAGAGCACTTTCCTATACCCAATTAGGCGAAATAGAGATGGCATTAAGTGATTTCGAACGTGCTATTAAAGAAAACAACAATGAACCAAGTTATTATGTCAATCGTGGTTTGCTTCGGCTAGAATATCAAGATACGATCATGGCTAAGGTGGATTTTATTTCAGCTCTTGAAATAAAACCTGGATTTAAGCCTGCCATTTATAACCTATCCCAAATATCCACGGAAAAAGAACGAGATGGACTCAAAAAGGAGCTATACGCAGACAATGAGTCTTCGGTAATTTTTTCACAAATGGCTTATGAAAAATTTCTAACAGAAGAATACAAAATGGCTCTTTTATATTACGATTCGGCTTTATTTTGGATGCCAAAAAGTCCAGATGATCTGATAAAACGGGGCATTGTGAAACTAAAACTTAAGAGAACCAAATCTGCCATAAGAGATTTTGACAAGTCCATTGCCATTGACCATTCTCTGGTTAGAAATTACTTCTTGATTGGCAATGCTTATCAGACGCTCAAAGCTTATGAAGAAGGAATCAAATACTACAAAATTTATCTTGCGACAGCTGGGGCAGATTCTCAGGTGCATTACAACAAAGGTATTGCAGAATTGCAGCTAGGAAATAAAGAACAAGCCTGCAAGGATTTAACTTTGGCACTAAATATGGGAGAAAAAAAAGCAGTTAAACCGAAAGAAGAAGCTTGTAATTAGTGAAATAATTTCCATATTAAACCCTATATAAAATAAAAATATTTTCTATTTGAAACATACTATCGTAATATTGCAATAAATAAAAAAAATATGGAAAACTCAACTTCGAACTTCCCTAGGATGCATGTTTCGTTATATGTAAAGAACCTTGCTGCCACGGTAAATTTCTACAACACATTTTTTGGTGTTTCAGCCAATAAAGTAAAAAGTGGTTATGCGAAATACATTTTAAACAAACCCTCCCTGATCATTTCATTCATTGAAAATCCTGAGCGGGTGCAATCCAACTTTGGTCATTTGGGTTTCCAGGTAGAAACAAAGGAAGAGATGGAGCAAAAATTGGAATTAGCAAGAGAAAAAAATATAGTCTCCAAAGAAGAAATGGGTACTTCTTGTTGCTATGCTGTGCAGGACAAGTTTTGGGTAAACGATCCTGATGGTGTTCAATGGGAAGTGTATTACTTCCATGAAGATGTGGAATTCAACGATCCTCATTATGAAAGCACAGAAGCCTCTGCATGTTGTG
>CAXBNB010000293.1:0-5843 GCA_963976505.1 uncultured Reichenbachiellaceae bacterium | reverse complement strand
AGTTTGAAGACCATTAGGTTGGTAAATTGCCTAAATGCTTCTCCTTCATTTCTAGTAATGGCAATCTCGCCCCTTTCATCAAGTTCAGAAAGCATTTCTGCGACTCTTTCTTTCAAGCCACCTTCACTACTTTCAAGAGAACAGCTAAAACTTAATCGTTTTAGAAGTGTCATCAATTTTCGTCTAATTACGATAATCGAATGCAATCTCAGTTGCTTTAAGGTATCAGCAGTAATTTCGGAAGTAATGAGTGGGTGACCATCTCTATCTCCACCTACCCAATTGCCAAATGCAATTTTGGGGAAGGCATGTTTTTCAAGAATATCTTCAATTTTGTTACCTGAGTCACTCCATGCCTGTAACAACCTCCTGTCAAGCATAGGGATCACCAGAGGAAATACGTTTGTTAAATAATGAAGAATATTAGCTAGTTCGGATTGTACATCAGGTTTTTCCAAATAGATCTCCCCCGTTTTCCACAAACGATAGAGTGTAAGTTTGACATTGTGCCTGATGTTGTTCCTTTCCCTGTCGGTGAACATTTTGTTTTCCAACTGAACTAACAATAGATATAATTCCCTATGATGATCCAATACTGATCCTCGTTTTGCTTCTGTAGGATGGGCAGTTAATACCGGTTCAATCCGAATTTTAGGAATATTCTCAATAATAGTTTCAGGTGAAATACCACTTTTGAACAAGTCATTGATATTTTTCGCCCACAAACCATTCTCAGCAGCCAATGAATTTTCATTTTCTAACTTTCTTCTACTTTGTACAGCTCCATTCACTTCAACCATGTTCACCAACTGAAACACCAAAGAATATAGTTGAACATGCTTTCCTGTTATGCTATCACCCAAGTTGTCCTCTAGATCATTTATGAACGGGATTTGAGCTGCAATATCAGCTTCACCATTGTCTTCTAGTATTTCCTTTAATGCAATCAGTAAAAATTCCAAGTCATAATAAGGCTTTCCAAGCTTATCCTGTACTTCTTGTAATATTTTCTTCATTATAGTGATTTTGTTAATATTTTGATAATGATTTCAAGGTTCTATTGTTTTCAAAGTGCAATTTACGTTGTTTTTAGTTCAATTCATAAAATGAATGATGCCAGAAAAAAAATCTTGCAATTCTCATACTATTCCACAATTTCAGCGGCACTTTTCCCAGCAATAAACCCTGTAGTCCAAGCTGCCTGAAAATTAAAACCACCAGTAACACCATCGAGATCCATTACTTCACCAGAAAAATAAAGACCAGGACAGGCTTTACTTTCCATTGTCTTAACATCTATATCTTGCAAGCTCACTCCTCCACATGTTACAAATTCTTCCTTAAAAGTAGTTTTTCCATTAACTTCAAACATATCGTTTAAAAGTATGTTCACTAATTGATTGAATTTCTTTTTAGGCAATGTATCCCAAACTTGTTCCTGCGAGATCTCCACTTTCTCTAATAGAAATAACCACAGTCGGGAAGGAAGTCCTAAAGGGTTTTTATTCGTGATTTTTCTTTTCCTAAAATCGTTGAATTCTAAATTCAACTTCTCCCGCAATTGATTTTCTGTTGTATCACCGAGCCAGTTCACTCTTATTTCAAAATGGTAATTTTTAGCATGTAATTCTCGTGCAGCAAATGCGGAGAGCTTCAATATTGCAGGACCACTCATACCCCAATGAGTAATCAATAAAGCTCCATTATTTTTCAATTTAGTTCCTTGAATAGAGGCTGTCGCATTTTCAACTACCACACCCATAAGAGAAGTAATTGGCTCTTTTGGCATATTAAAAGTAAACAATGATGGAATTGGCTGTTCTATCTTGTGCCCCAGATCCTGTAACCATTGATAAGAAGCTAATTTGGAGTTACCTCCGGTAGTTACTATTACTTTATCTACCTTGATTTTTTCATTGCCAACATCCAACGAAAAACCTTCCTTATACTTTAGTATTTCACTAACGGTGCTTTCATTCCTGATTTCAATGCCCAGTCTTCGGGTTTCTGAAAGCAAGCAATCTATGATTGTCTGAGAATCATCAGTTACCGGAAACATTCTATTATCAGGCTCAGCCTTAAGGTTCACTTGTCTAGATTCGAACCACTCTATGGTATCCTTTGTATAAAATTGACAAAATGCTTTTTTTAAAAACCGCTCACCTCTAGGGTAATTTCTAGACAATGCAGAAATACTAAGACAAGAGTTGGTTACGTTACAACGACCACCGCCCGAGACCTTAACTTTGGCCAAAAGTTTTTTAGTCTTTTCAAGTAGAACAACTTGTGCATTTGAATTATGGTTTTTACAAGATAAAGCAGCAAAAAAACCTGCAGCTCCCCCTCCTATCACTGCTATTTTCATGTTGGTATGTATTGAGTTAAAAAAAGCAAACATATTCCTTTTTGAAAGAAAGACGGCTTTGCTCGATAAGCAATATTTATGAGGGAGGAAAACACAGAAAATCTTATAAATATTCAATCTGGTTGAATTTTCACTATTTTTTACCCTAATTTTGCGGCTTCAAAAGTCCTGAATTATGATTTCTACACAAAATATATCCCTTCAATACGGTAAGCGTATTCTTTTTGATGAAGTAAATATAAAGTTTACTTCTGGTAATATTTATGGAGTAATAGGTGCTAATGGAGCCGGAAAATCCACCTTCTTGAAAATTTTATCTGGAGACATTATAGCTAACTCAGGAAAAGTTATAATCGAGCCGGGTAAGAGAATGGCTGTACTGAATCAAAATCATTATGAATTTGATGATCATACAGTTTTGAACACTGTAATGATGGGGCATACCACTATGTGGAAAATCATGCAGGAAAAAGATGCCATTTATGCCAAACCTGATTTCTCAGAAGAAGATGGCAACAAAGCATCAGAACTAGAAGCGAAGTTCGCTGAAATGGATGGATGGAATGCAGAATCAGATGCCGCAGCACTCCTTAGTGGGCTGGGTATAGTAGAAGATGACCATTACAAGCAACTGAAAGAACTAAATGGTACGCAGAAAGTTAGGGTACTTTTGGCACAAGCTCTTTTTGGTAACCCTGACATCCTAATTCTCGATGAACCTACCAACGATCTGGACATTCAAACCATTGCTTGGTTGGAAGATTTTTTACTTGACTTTAAAAATACTGTCATTGTAGTTTCTCACGACAGGCATTTCTTAGATACTGTTTGTTCGCATGTAGCTGACATTGATTTTAGTGCGATAAAACTATTTACGGGAAATTACTCTTTCTGGTATGAATCGAGTCAATTGGCATTGAATCAGCGGTCTTCTTCCAATAAAAAGGCAGAAGAAAAGAAAAAAGAGCTTCAGGACTTTATTGCTAGGTTTAGCGCCAATGCATCAAAGTCCAAGCAAGCTACAAGTAGAAGGAAATTACTAGACAAAATCAATATTGATGACATCCAACCTTCTTCTAGAAAATACCCTGCTATAATCTTTAATCAAGGTAGAACAGCAGGAGATCAGATTTTGCAAATTGAAAAACTAAACAAAAGCGCTTCAGGTAAGTCGCTGATTAAGGATTTAGATCTATTTGTAAACAAAGGGGATAAAATTGCCATAATCAGTAAAAATAGTCACGCCGTAACTGCACTCTTTCAAATGCTAATGGAGGAACAAAAAGCTGATTCAGGCTCATTTAAGTTTGGACAAACCATAACAACGGCCTATTTACCAAACGAAAATAGTGAGTATTTCAACTCGGATGACAACCTGATTGATTGGTTGCGTCAATACAGTGATGGCGATAAAGATGAAGTATTCATAAGAGGGTTTCTTGGAAAAATGCTTTTCTCTGGAGAGGAAACTTTCAAAAAATGCAGTGTACTTTCTGGAGGTGAAAAAGTTAGGTGTATGGTATCTAGAATGATGCTTGCTCAAGGAAATCTTTTGATCTTGGATGAACCAACCAATCACCTTGACTTAGAGTCAATACAAGCATTCAACAATGCCCTCATCAACTTCCCTGGCACTGTTCTATTTACTTCACATGATCACACTTTCACACAATCTGTTGCCAATAGGGTATTGGAACTGACTCCTAATGGATTCATTGACAAACTAACCGATTTTGATGATTACATTTCCAATGAGCAAATCACTGCGCAAAGAGAAGAAATGTATGCTTAAGGTCTTATAATGGGAATATTTTCTACACGAATTTATTCCCCTTAACACCCCTTACACTAGAGCTAACTTCAATCCCCTCTTTGAGTTTTTCATCTGAAACTGGATCACCAAAGTAAGTTTGCAAAGGCAAATGGCCAGCCCATATATCTAGGTCATAGTCTTCCAGATCATCTACTGGACCTCCTTTTCTCACCTTTGCTGAAGCAGACTCTATTTTTATTGCTAATACACCAGTAATATCCAATTCCTTTTCGTTTGGCTTTCGAGCTTCTTCCCACCTTCCTTTGAGGATATTTTCGGTTATACAATATAGAGCCTCATTTTTGTCACTTCTATCCGTAACCTCTATTGCAGTTCCATAGATTACTACTGATCTATAATTTACAGAATGATGAAATGCCGATCTAGCCAATACCAAACCATCCAAATGGGTAACTGACAGGCAAACAGGTAAACCTTTTGCTACTTTTTTATAGTCCTGCTCTTCACTGAGCCATGAATATACAAGACATCACCTCGTCTGCCATAAGCAGTAGGTATCATAAAGGGCTGTTCATTAATATTAAAAGCCACATGACATAAAAAACCTGCATCTAGAATTTCGAATATTTCTTGTTCATCATAAGTTGCTCTTTTAGCTCCTCTTACAACTTTATTTTTTTTAGTTACATCAAATTCACTCATGATAGTACTTCTATTTCTGGTTCAACAATTAAAGGGAAATTTATTGAATTCGCTATAAAACAATAGTCGTGTGATTGATGATGCAAATGTGTTGCCTGTTCCAATTTATCACCCTCCAATATTTTTATGTAAGGCTTCAGTGTCGCTGAAGTAAAACGTCCACTACCTCTTTCATGCTCTTCCATAACTCCTACCGCATTGTCAATATACTCCATCACCGTTATCTGATTTTGGGCACAGAAATGCAAATACATTAACATATGGCAAGAAGACAGAGTGGACAACAACAATTCCTCAGGATTGTACCTATCTGGATTTCCTCTAAATGCTGGATCAGACGAACCCAAGATAGTATGACTTGTTTTTTTACTGATCTCATGATCCCGATTATAGGCCGCACTGGATTGAGTCCCTTTACCCAGATTTCCTGTCCACTTTACTTCGATAGTGTAGTTATGTTCCTTATTCATTTCTTTGATTTTCTTTCATATAAGTAAAAGTATTATTATTGCGGATGGTTATAATAGTCCAATAATAAATAATTAGATGGTCCGGTTATGCTCCCATGGAAATCTATCATTGAGGTAAACAAGAAAAAAACACGTGCAGTCTATCTACAAATAGCGGATGCCATCATAGATGAAATTATGGCTGGAAGGATAGCCAAAACCTTCAAAATGCCAGGTACGAGAATTATGGCTGATGATTTAAGGCTGAATCGCAAAACAGTATCTTTAGCTTATGATGAACTCCTAGCTCAGGGCTGGTTAGAAGTGATACCCTCCAGAGGTACTTTCATTAAAAACTCATTACCAATAACAAATCATCAGTCACTTCCTCAGAACGAGTCCTATCAATCCGGGCAGTTTGTTGAAACACTTTCCACCTTGCCCTTTACTGCCAATGAGGAATTACCTTACCCTGTAAACACCATTGACGATGGTACACCGGATTATCGAATGGCTCCTATTGATGCCCTTTTAAAAATGGCAAGGTCTATTT
>CAXBNB010000292.1:0-5845 GCA_963976505.1 uncultured Reichenbachiellaceae bacterium | reverse complement strand
TTGCGCTGTTTTCACACCTTGATTATTTGCCATTAAAATTTGAGGAGCCAAGAAGAGGAGTGGTGGCTTTGGAAATGGAAATGTCGGGCAATTACCTGACCCCTACAATCAACGGAGAATATTACTACAACAAGCCTCCCATTTACAACTGGATGTTGGTGGGGTTGTTCAAAGTTTTTAATTCTTACGAAGATTGGGTGCTCCGCATTCCCACAGTATTGTCTTTTCTTTTGATCGCATTTATCAATTATAAAGTGGTCAGGAAAAAATTGGGAGACCAAGTAGCAGTACTTTCTTCCCTGTTTTTTATCACCAGTACGGATTTACTCTTTTATTTTTCCTTTCAGGGGGAAATCGACATGTTTTATTCACTGCTGGTTTACCTGCAAATCATCTCCATTTTATGGTTTTTCGAAAAGGAAAATTATAAGGCACTCTTCCTACTGTCTTACTTTTTGGTGGCTATTGGTGTGCTCACCAAAGGCATTCCTTCTATGGCCTTTCAGGGAATTACGCTGCTGGCATTTTTCATTTACCACAAAAGGTTTAAGCAACTTTTCAATCCTTGGCACTTTGTCGGATTTGGCCTATTCGTTTCCATCGTTGGAGGGTATTTCTATTTGTACAACCAACAAAATGATGCCATTCCTTATATGGCTCGCCTGCTGACCGAATCCACCAACCGAACGGTGGTAGAGAAATCATTTTTCGAATCCATAATACATTTGTTCACCTTTCCTTTGATCCTGTTGGACATCCTTGCTCCATGGCTGATCATTGCTCCTTTGTTTATCACAAAATCGATACTCGCAAAAGCCAAACAATCGCAATGGATCGGGTATATCGCATTGTTCTTTGTTTCCAATATTATTATTTATTGGATTTCTCCCGGCAGTAGAGACAGGTACCTGTACATGTTTGTTCCATTCGTAACAACACTTTTTGCCTTTGTGGTCTGCAATTATTCTCTTAACAATACCAAAATACCAAAGCTGGCAAATGGGCTTCTAATTTTCCTGATAGGAATATTTGTAGTGGCAATGCCCATATTGCCGTTCGTGCCACCAGTCTCTACTGTGTCTGGTATTTATGTGGTCGCTGCGGTGCTTTTTATTTTGTTTGCAGGGCTATTGTTCCTTTATTTAAAAGCCACTACTCAAAAATTATTTGTTTTCATTCTGTTTGTAGTAGTTGCCAGGATTGGATTCAATTTTATTGTGATGCCGTTGCGATTGGAAGATGAGCATCGTGACAATTATAAATTGCATGTAAGCAACATGCTGGAAATAGTAGGAGACGTACCTTTTTTTCTCCATTCAAAAATAGAGCACTCGGAGAAAAAACTTCCATTGAGCGCTACCATCATACCTTACCAGGAATTGGCTTACAATCCGTTCCAGTTGACGTATTATATTGAGAAAAGCAGAAAGGAAATTTTCAAGTTTTCAAACGAGAAAAGAAAGGGTGTTTTTTACCTATCGGAAAAAGCATTTTTTGAAGCACAACCCGAAAACAAAACAGCATTCTACGAATTTCACCTTGGCAAAAGGGGCTTTGATTTTGTGTTGTTTCAATATGAGTAGAGTGAGGTATTGGTTATATTTGGTAGTTATGCCTAATGTGCCACTACGGATATTACCAGCTCGATGACAATTAACGAACTTTTAACTGAACACAGAAATTATTACGTGAACCAATTCTTAGATTTTCAACGAAAATCTGATGGTGGCTCAACTGAATTACTAATTGAAGTGAATAATGACGAACCCGATGAGATATTTCGACTTTACAGATATGACTTAGTTCAGGATGAAAACGGTGATCCCAAGATCTCTGAATTCAACATTGATGGCTTTTTGAACCACGAAGAGATTCAGTTTAACACCCAAGGGAAGAAATTGCTAATCAGTCCAATAGTTTGGAACGGAGTGGAGGTTTTGATTGGCAATACATCCTTCAATTTCAAACCTATTATAGAATGGGCATATATATGGTTAGACGAGAATGAAGATGTGCAACAAACAAATGAAGGTTTAACTGGAAATTTACACAGCATAACCAAACCTGAAATTGAATTCGGCTGGCTATCAACATCTATAGATTTTGGAACAGCTCCAATATCAGCTCTCATTGAACTCATTTTGTCCGACAACTCAACAATTTGTGTTAAACTCCAATCCAAATGGATGACTGAAAAACAATAGGTATAACAAGCGATATCGGTTATATGCCAACGTGCATTCTGGCTGATTTCTGTGCAACTCGACCGTGAACCGGATGAGAAACTTCAGTGCTTTTTACTGAGTTCAGTTCGCGGGATTATTTCTTCTTTCTGGACGCAGTGCCATTTGAACCCTTTGTGTGCTTCAGCAGATTTCACTACTTTAGTGCTATTGACTAGCTGTGGGCATACAGCTTATAGTTGAAGAAAATTAATAAACAAAATGATGATCAATTGACTTAGCAATGACCATAAAAAACGTTTTACCTCTAATTGTGCATTTTGCTATTCTAGCAACCTTTTTCATGTTTGGCTGTACAAGAATAAAAACAAAAAATGAATCCACGGATGAGTTCCTATTGTATGAAGAATCAATGAACTTAACCAGAATAGTTTGGATTGATAGTTCCTATTGTAACCCCTCCTTCTCAATTTCAACCCCTATGCCATTAGATAAAGATAATATCGAGCTACCAGAAGAAGCCCTTAAAAAAATAGAATCGATTGGGTATTACATTTTTCAGACTAAAGACAATCTATTAATCCAACTTATATGTACGAAATATCATGAAAACAGCATCAAAGGCTTTGAGCTAGACAAATCAATAGATGGAATTATTGTTGGCCTGAAGCAACAAGTTTTTGGAGATTCGTTGAAGTACCAAAAGGAGGTAATAAAAAATGGAAAACAAGATGGGACACTATTATATGGAAATTACGTTGACGAAAATGAATTGATTTCATTTAAGTTGGGTGTCTTTTATAAAGAATCTGAAATGTGGCAACTATTGATTATTTACTCACCAAATGTAAATGAGCAAATAGAAATAGCAGAAAGAGTCTTTGAATCAATCATTTGATTTATAAACTCTATATAATAATTAAACAAAAAACAATTGCCTAAATACTCAATTATAGTTCCCGTTTTCAATCGTCCTGAAGAAACAGCAGAATTGCTGGATAGTTTGGCGAAACAAAGTTTTAAAGACTTTGAGCTTTTGTTGGTGGAAGATGGTTCTGCACAGAAAAGTGAACACCTGGTAGAGCAGTATGCTGACGATGTAGAAATAAAATACTTTTTCAAAAAAAATACCGGACCCGGCGACAGTAGAAATTTTGGGATGAAACAAGCAACAGGCGATTATTTTCTGTTCTTTGATTCTGATTGTGTGTTGCCGGAAGATTACCTCCAGAACCTTGATGACCAACTTCTGAAAAGAAACCTTGATGCGTTCGGTGGTCCAGACAGTGCGCACGAATCTTTCTCCGATACACAAAAGGCCATCAATTATGCCATGACCTCTTTTTTCACTACCGGAGGAATCCGTGGAGGTAAAAAGCAATTGGATAAATTTCAGCCCCGTAGTTTCAATATGGGTTTTTCCAAAGATGTGTATCAAAAGGTTGGTGGTTTTAGCGACATCCACCCCGGAGAAGACCCAGATTTAAGTTACCGAATAATGGATGCTGGTTTTAAAGTCGGGTTGATCAGAGAGGCTTATGTATATCACAAGCGTAGGATTGATTTTGGAAAATACATCAAGCAAGTCTATAAGTTTGGCGTAGTGCGTGTAATCCTCAACAAGTGGTATCCTGAGAAAAAAGGTCTTGTTTTTTACTTTCCGTCTTTGTTTTTATTGGGAAGTCTGGCATTGATTTTAGGGGCAGTTGTCCTTACCTCTTGGATGCTAGTTCCTTTACTGTTTTTTGCGGTTTTAATTCTCTTTGACTCTATGTTGAAAACCAAATCTCTTTTCATTTCTATTAAAGCAGTATTCGCGTCATTCATCCAGCTCTATGGCTATGGCTATGGTTTCTTGAAATCATTTGTCCTCATCAAGGTATTAGGCAAAAATGAAAAAGAAGCCCTCCCCGATTTTTTTATGGGGTAAAGAACGTGGTTAATGTGTTCCGTTATCGTCACTCCTGCGAAGGCAGGAGTCTCATTAAGAAAGTCAACTTGAAATATGCTGTTCTGTATATTGATTTGATGAAATACCCAGAGTAAAGAAATATACATACCACAACCAAGAATAACCTACTTGATGGGATGTCTGCCTGCGCAGACATGACGGTGACCGAAAGGTTCGTTGTAAAGTAGGTCTATGTGATCATAGATTAAAATACAGAACCTCAATTAAATAAACTCACCGTATCCGTCAACCCTGCGGAGGCAGGAGTCCCATTTGGAAAATCTATTCTTCTTCTCAGACAGCCTCATTCTTGATGACAACATACAATTTATCATTTTCCCAAAGGGTGGGGTAGGTCTTAATAGGTGGGCACCTATGCCTTTCCTCTTCACCGTCCAAAAACCTAAAAGTATAAGCATGGAGCGGACAGACTATTTCGCCCATATAATTGATTCTGCCTGTTGACAAATCTGCTCCCGCATGTGGACATGATTTTTCAAATGCTTTGAACCCATCGGCGGTATTTGCCAATCCATACACCCTGTCATCTATTTTTATTTTTCGAATAGAATTGAGCGGAATTATTTTTTCTGCTTCTGTTCTATTCTCAAATATTAGATGCTTAGAATTATCCACGCTTATACTCTAAAATATTAGTTTGGGTGTCTGATGCTATCTACCATAATTGCGATTTCCTCTGGAGGCTTAGGCGTAAACATGGAAACTACATAAGACACTGCAAAATTGATCAGCATCCCTAAAGTGCCTATTCCTTCTGGTGAAATACCAAACCACCAGTTTTCTTTGGTATTCAATTCTGGAGATATAAACTTGAAATATACGATGTAAAAGGCTGTGAACAACAATCCTACGATCATCCCTGATATTGCACCTTCTTTGTTGGCTCTTTTGGTGAAAATACCCTGAACAATGGCAGGGAAAAATGACGCTGCAGCCAATCCAAAAGCAAATGCGACCACCTGAGCGACAAACCCAGGAGGATTAATTCCGAAATATCCCGCAACCACTACAGCACCACCGGCTGCTATCCTCGCGATCAACAATTCCTGCTTGTCAGTGATATCTGGTCTCAGTTGTTTTTTTACAAAATCATGTGCTACTGAGGTGGATATCACCAGCAACAAACCTGCAGCAGTAGAGAGTGCGGCAGCCAATCCTCCTGCCGCCACCAGCGCAATGACCCAGTTGGGTAACTTGGCAATTTCTGGGTTGGCCAATACAATAATGTCTCTGTCAATATCAAGCTCGTTCTTAACAGGATCTCCCACGTATTGGATTTTTCCGTCACCATTTTTGTCATTGAATTTGATCAATCCGGTTTGTTCCCATTTGCCAAACCACTCCGGCATATCTGCATATTTTTGATTGGAAACGGTACCGATCAGGTTGGTACGTGCAAATGCTGAAATGGCAGGAGCTGTGGTGTATAAAATCGCTATCAGGATCAGCGCATATCCTCCAGAGATTCTGGCATCTTTTACGCTAGGTACAGTAAAGAACCTTACGATAACGTGCGGCAATCCTGCTGTTCCTACCATCAGAGCAGCCGTAATGAAGAAGATGTCCGTGACACTCTTCTTGGCAATGGTATAGGAGGCAAAGCCCAGTTCCTCATGCAAACCATCCAGTTTGTCTAAAAGATAAGTACCATCAGATAATGTTCCTCCAAATCCCAATTGAGGAATGGGGT
>CAXBNB010000291.1:0-5846 GCA_963976505.1 uncultured Reichenbachiellaceae bacterium | reverse complement strand
AAAACACTGACTATCATTAAGACCAAGGTTATCCCAAGTTGCTTTGGACTTTTCATTAAATTAGAAAGCAACTCACCAAAACTGGTGGTTTCAGAATCATCATTGGTATTCACGGCAGGAGCCTCTCCTACTCCTTTTAGGTATTTACCTCCCCACATGAATACTACCTGACCAAAGATCATCCCTAATCCAGCCAAACCAAATCCATAATGCCAACCATATTTTACAGCCATATACCCGGTAGCCAATGCACCGAAAAATGCACCAATATTGATGCCTATATAAAAAATGTAAAATCCTTTATCACGTCGTGAATCTCCTTGCTTATAAAGTCCACCGACCATGGAAGATATATTCGCTTTCAACCCTCCAACGCCAATTATAATAAACGCCAATCCGGTAAAAAATGCCCATTGTGCATCTATGGCTAAAATTGAATGACCAATAACCAAGAGAATACCGCCAATCATCACAGATTTTTTTTGTCCTATATATTTATCGGCCAAGATTCCGCCAGGAATCGAAGAAAGGTAAACAAGCATTGTGTACCAGCCATAAAAGGCCAAAGTACGCTCATTATCCCAACCATACCCGGGATTGATACCAATGAGTGGAGCTGCTACAAATAAGGCCAATAGGGCACGCATTCCATAATAACTGAAACGCTCCCATATCTCTACCATAAACAAAATATAGAGCCCTTTTGGGTGCCCGAATAGTTCTTCTCTTTCTTCCATGTTCTATTTAATCAAGGTTAATGTTTGAATGTTGCTGTTCTAATATTTTATATTGGGGTTAACCAATTGGCAAAATAGAAAGAATATATCAAATAGGTATAGATTGGTAGTCGAAATACACAAACGGTTGTATAAACAGACTAAGTTTTCCCAGCCAATGATTGTATCTATATCTATCTATAAAAGCCAATGGATAAAACCGCCTAAATATTATGATTCTGCTAATATTTGTGCCGTGTGGGCTTTTGTTTTTACCTTCTCTATTATCTCCTCTACAACACCTTTTTCATCTATTACAAACGTTGTTCGCACTGTTCCCATGTACTTTCTTCCATACATCGATTTTTCAGCCCATGTTCCAAATTGGTCATGGATGGTTTTATCAGTATCTGCGATCAATCTAAAAGGAAGCTCATATTTTTCAATGAATTTCTTATGTGATTTTTCGCTATCCGAACTTACCCCTATCACTTCATAACCCAATTTCAAAAGTCGGTTATAGTTGTCTCTCAAATCGCAAGATTCAGCTGTACAGCCAGGTGTATTGTCTTTTGGATAAAAATACAATATCACTTTTTTACCTGTAAAATCAGTTAATTTGATTGATTCACCATCCTGATCTACTCCTTCAAACTGGGGAGCTTTATCTCCTACTTTCAATTTCATATTCTTATGTTTTTATCATTCAAAAAATCATGCACACTTGACACATTTATTGGCATGTGGCATGAGCATTATTCTACCTACTGGAATAATTCCTTTGCATTTTATGCATATTCCAAAATCAGATGTTTCCAACTTTTCTAAAGCAATTTCGAGATTTTTAAGTTTCTCTTTAGACTTCAAAAGTGATGCATCGTTAATTGTTTTATTGTTGATGGCATCCATTCTACTGATCCGTCCTATGGCATTTTCTGGTGAAATAGGTTGAGTCAGATCTATCAAATCCTTGATACTGCTTTGAGTCTTTAGGATTTCTGTATCAATTTTTGCCCTTATCTCATTCTTATTCAATTCCATTTGATCGGAATAAATTTAACTTAATTAAAATTCCAGACATCCTCCGGAGATGCTGTCCTGTTCGACATCAGTGCCACCAATTCTTCTACAATTTCAGGGTGCTCTCCAGCGACATCATTCTTCTCTGAAGGATCGATGTTTAAATCATAGAGTTCCGAAGGTTTAGGATTTTTAGTTTTAACATCATACAACACTACCTTCCAATTGTCTTTTCTTATAGCCCTACGTCCTCCTCTTTCATGAAACTCCCAATACATATAATCATGTTTGGGTTGCTCTTTTCCTAGCAGTGTAGGTAGAAATGATATTCCATCTATTGCAGCAGAAGGTTTGATTTGAGCTAAATCGGCCAAAGTAGGCAGTACATCCCAAAATGCCGAAATATGATTACTCTTCGTTCCTGCTTTAATTTTTCCTGGCCAATGTACGATTAAAGGTACTCGAATTCCCCCTTCATACAAGTCTCTCTTATAACCTCTGTAAATGGAATTACTGTCAAAATAATCTGGATCTGCTCCGCCTTCCTGATGAGGGCCATTGTCTGAAGTAAACATTATTATGGTATTTTTTTCTAGACCCAGTTCTTTTACTTTCGCTACTATCTCCCCCACTTGCTCATCCAGTAAAGTGATCATACCAGCAAATGCCGCATGAGAATCTGACTGTGAACCATAACCACCAGTTTTATAACTGCCACACCCTGGATCACATCCTTTATAGTTTTTCTCCGGTTCAAGCTTTCCTGAAAAATCTGACATATAGCTTTCAGGTACTTTCAACTCTGCGTGAGGAATAATGCTAGGCACATACGCAAAAAAGGGTTTGTCTTTATTCTCTTCTATAAAGTCCAAAGTTTTTTGATGGATGAGATTGGGGGCGTAAGCACCTTCTTTTTCACCTTCATTTTCTTTAAGGAGTACTTTTTTTTCATTGTCCCAAAGGTGGAAGGGATAATAATTATGACCAATCCGCTGACAATTGTAACCATAGAATGTATCAAATCCCTGACGGTTTGGATCTCCTTCAGATCCAGGGTAGCCTAATCCCCATTTCCCAAAAGCTCCGGTGGCATAGCCTTGCTCACTGAGCATCTCCGCGACAGTAACATAACTGGTAGGCATTGGATGTTGCCCTTCAGGCTTTACTTCCCTATTTCCTCTGATGGCAGTATTCCCGGTATGTAGACCTGTCATCAAGGTACTTCGAGATGGAGCACACACGGTAGAGCCCGAGTAATGCTGGGTAAACAGCATTCCATTTTTAGCCAACTTGTCAATATTTGGTGTACTAAACTTCGTCTGACCCAAGCAACTCAAATCACCATAACCTAGGTCATCTGCCAATATGTATATAATATTTGGTGGATTAAAGGTTTCAACCTTTGCTTTTTTAGGCCCATTACATCCCATGATCAACAGCGCTGCAAAGACCGATAAAAGTGTACTTCTATATTGCATATTTTTTGAGTGTTAATTTATAGCCAAATTAAAGAATTAGGATTATTTATGAGAAGGTATGAGTAATGTTATTCTTATATAGTTGATTTTACTTACTAAAAACAAAAAACCGAAGGAGAAAACCCCTTCGGTTGCATTAAATATTGTCAATCTGAAAAACAGACTTGTTAGAATCTAATCAATACTTTGCCATTTTTGGATCAATCTTGTCAGCCCATGCTAGAATACCTCCAGCAAGGTTGTATAGATTGTCCATATCATATTGCTCAAGAATTTTAATAGCCGTTGCACTTCTTGCTCCACTTCTACAATGAATCACAACCTTTACGTCGGTTCGTATTTTGTCAACATGATCTTCAACAGTGTTTAATGGAATAAGCTCTCCACCCAAACTGGCTATTTCATTTTCATAGTCTTCTCTTACATCTACCAATTGAAAGTCTTCTCCACTGTCTTGAAGTGCTTTCAGTTCTTCTACAGATATCTCTTTTACCATTTCTTCTTGTTTTGATTCACCAAAGCCACAAAAATATTCATAATCAATCAATTTTTCTATTTTAGGAGTGTCTGGATTTTTTCTAATTTTCATCACCCTTGTATCAAAAGCTAGGGCATCAAATAAAAACAACCGCCCTGACAAAGGTTCTCCTATACCCGTAATTACTTTGATCACTTCATTGGCCTGAAGAGAACCTATAATTCCTGGAAGAACACCTAAAACACCACCCTCTGCACAACTCGGCACCATTCCGGGAGGTGGTGGTGTTGGGAAAATATCTCGGTAGTTAGAGCCAAACTCTCCCTTGTCATCTTGGAAGTTAAAAACTGACACTTGCCCTTCGAACCTAAATATGGAAGCATAAATATTGGCTTTACCCAATATCACACAAGCATCATTTACCAGGTACCTGGTTGGAAAATTGTCCGTACCATCTGCAACTATATCATATTCCTTAATGATATCCAACGCATTGTCAGAAGTCAGTTTGGTATTGTAGGTAGTAAAATTGATATGTGGATTTAAACCTTCAAGTCTTGCCTTAGCAGCTTCCACTTTTGACTTGCCTACATCATCTACTGAGAAAAGAACTTGTCTCTGTAAATTAGATTCGTCGACCACATCAAAGTCTATGAGTCCGATATTTCCAACTCCGGCAGCTACTAAGTACAGCAACAAAGGGCTGCCTAACCCTCCTGTACCAACAACCAATACTTTTGCCTCTTTGAGTTTTCTCTGCCCTTCAATGTTGAATTCAGGGATGATCAAATGACGACTGTAGCGCTCGAGTTCTTGTTTGGAAAAAGTAGTTTCAGACATGTTGTAAATTTAAATTGATCAGCATGCATTGCAATACTTACTTACAATTTCTTTAATACAATATCAGAAATAGAGGTGCCGATTGCCAAAGATGAAGTGGCTGCTGGGGAAGGTGCATTGCATACATTTACAAAATGTTCATTCTCTTGAATGCTAAAATCATCCAACAATCCACCGTCTCTATTGCATGCCTGCGCACGGACTCCTGCCCCTCCCGGCTCAAGATCAGATGCCTTGATTTCCGGTATCAGTTTTTGCAATGCTTTTGTAAAAGCAGCTTTCGAGAATGAACGATACATTTCCCCAAAACCCGTTTTCCAATATTTCATAGCCACCTTTTGAAATCCGGGCCAGGTCAATGTCTCGAACAACTCTGCTGGATTGATGTCTGTTTTTTTATAACCCTCTCTCTGAAATGCCAACACCGCATTGGGGCCGGCCTCTACTCCACCTTTCATCATTCGGGTAAAATGAACTCCCAAAAATGGGAAATTAGGATCTGGAACAGGATAGATCAGATTCTTTACCAAATGCTGGCTTCCTTCCTTCAGTTTATAATACTCACCTCTAAAAGGTATTATTTTCAAATCGGGTTTTGCTGGTGTCAGGTTAGCAACTTTATCAGAGTACAGTCCTGCACAATTCACCACCAATTTAGTCTGATACTCTCCTGCTGCTGTGATTACAATTCTGCTAGAAGAATCTGATGTTATCTTAGAGACTTGTTGATTGTATAATATTTCACATCCTGACTGGATAAGTTTTTCCTCCAGCTTTTTTGCCACTTGCTTGTAGTCGATTATTCCAGTTTGAGGAACATGTATGCCTTTGAGTCCAGCTACATGGGGTTCATATTCTTTGAGTTCATCAGAAGAAATGTATTTCAGGTTTTGAAGTCCATTTTGCACACCTCTTTCAAAAAGGGTATCCAAAAGTGCTAATTCATGTTGTTCAGTTGCTACTACTATTTTGCCACACAAATCAAAATCAACTCCTTCTTCCCTGCAAAATGTTATCATTTTATTGTAACCATCAATGCAATTCCTCGCTTTCAAGCTTCCCGGTTTGTAATAAAGACCTGAATGAATGACTCCACTGTTATGACCAGTTTGATGAACTGCTGGTTCTTTTTCCTTTTCAATTATGAGGATTTCGGTTTTAGGAGCTTTGGATTTGATTTTCCATGCAGTAGCCAATCCTACTATTCCTGCACCAATTATGATTACATCTTTCGCCATTGATATGCCTTGTTTTCAATGTGCGAATATAGTAAAGTAACAATTGGACTAAAGATTATTTTTCATCGAAATCAAT
>CAXBNB010000290.1:0-5855 GCA_963976505.1 uncultured Reichenbachiellaceae bacterium | reverse complement strand
ATAATTGTTTGGCATGATAAAATCGATTGATCATGCAAAAAAATAATCATTCAAGACCAGGGATGAATGATAACTGGAAGGTAGTTGTACTTGCTATAGCGGGTGCGGCTACCTTTTGGTTGTTTAATGCCCTCAATAAAGACTATGACACCAGAATAAGCCTGCCACTTGAATTTGTATTCAACAGAGACAGTGTGGTGGTGGTGACGCCACTGGCAAAAAAAGTGGATGTAGATGTAAATGGTGGTGGTTGGAATTTGTTAAGAAAATCTTTCCGACTCAATTCATCTCCGATCAATATTGAATTAGATAATCCTACTGAAATAAGTTACTATACTCAGTCCAGTTTAGTACCTATTATTTCTGATCAATTGAGAGGATTTAGGTTAAACTACGTGATCACTGATACGCTTTTTATAGACATTGAAGAAAAGGTAAGTAAAAAGGTAATGGTGGCTATAGATAGTATGAATATCCCTTTAGAAAGCAATTTCAGATTGACTTCACCTATTACTATCGATGTAGATACACTTACTCTAACAGGTCCAAAAAGCCTGTTGGCTGAACAAAATCCATATATTTTTGGAAAATTCGACAATGATCCAATTAATTCAAACTTTGACAGAGAGGTGTTGATTGACCTTCCAGCAGGAGGTTTGATTGTTTCTGATGTGAACAAGGTAAAAGTAAAGTTTGAAGTTGGAAAATACATACTACACAAATTGGATGTTGAGATAGAAAAATTACGTTTCCCTTCACTTTCTGTTGCCGATTTGTCCGATACGAGCATAGAAATAAGTTTTATGGTAAAAGAAGATGAAGTGTCGAATATTAAGCCTTCGGATTTTGGCGTAACAGTGGACTACATGCAGCTCAATAACGCGGACTCAACCATTATACCAACATTGATGTTCTATCCTGATGGCATTGACAATGTGCAGCTTAATCCTCAAAAATTAAAAGTGCTTTTAAATAAGAGATGATATGTTGCAAATTGGGATCACTGGCGGAATAGGATCAGGCAAATCTACAGTTTGTAAAATATTTCAATCCCTTGGTATTCCTGTTTATGACGCAGACAGCAGCGCTAAAAAACTAATGCAGGAAAATTCTCAATTGGTTGATGCCATCAAGAGTGAATTTGGGAATGATTCCTATTTGACTTCTGGAGCGATTAATCGAGATTATTTGGCTAAAGTAGCGTTTACCGATCCAGTGAAAGTAAAGAGACTAAATGCACTGGTACATCCTGTAGTAGCTGATGATTATTCCAAATGGGTATCAGATCAAACTGCAGTTTATGTTGTCAAAGAAGCAGCCTTGCTTATCGAATCCGGGTCATACCTTCAGCTCGACAGATTAATAGTAGTGACCGCTCCAACCCAACTCAGAATCGACAGGATAAAGTCACGCGATTCGTTTCGTTCAGAGCAGGAAATAGAAGCGATTATTGCCAATCAACTTTCTGATGAAGAAAGAGAATCTAAAGCTGACTTCATCTTAAAAAATGATGAATCGGAATTACTGATTGAGCAAGTGCTGGCGTTGGATAAGCAGTTCAGGCAATCTTGATTCAATAAGAGAGGTTGCTTTTCGTTGGAAGTATAACCAATCCTATTTGCATGAAATTCATCTGGATTTTACTTTTTTCAATTACTACATTTTTTTCTTCCGCACAAAATTTGGTTTTCAACCCCAACTTTGAGGTGTATGGAAATTGTCCAGACAAATTCACTGTAAATTTTACCAGGGTAATCATACCACACTGGGAATCCCCCACTGAAGGAACGCCCGATTATTACAATACCTGTTCTGAAGGATTAGCTGGTGTTCCAAAAAACTGGGCAGGAGATTGTAGTCCGAAATCCGGGGATGGATACGTCGGTATCTATGTGTGGAAAGTTGGTGGTTTTCGAGAGTATCTACAAGGAAAATTAACTACTTTCCTAGTGAAAGGGGAAACGTATAAATTTCAGTTTTATGTGAGTCAGTCCCTAAATGCTGAATATTTTATACAGAATATAGGACTTGTTTTGACTAATAAGCCGATCCTCTCTCAGAGGAATATTTATAAAGAAGAAATTTCCATTGAGCCTAAAAAGATCGATCGATTACACCCTAATATTATTTCTAAAAAACCTATTACAACTCAAAAAAATGATTATTTTATTAATCCTGAAAGAGGTAATTATCTGGAAGCCAAGCTTCCAGCAATTATGTCTGAAATGAAGGAATGGGAGCTTGTTGAATGGATTTATATTGCTTCTGGAGGTGAGCAATATATTACTATTGGGAACTTTCTTCCTCAGAATGAAACAGCACTAAAAAAAGCTGAATTTAGGTTGTACGAAGAACCTATGCTGAATCAAAGTGCCTATGTTTTAATCGATGATATGTCTGTAGTAAGCCTAAATGAAATAAAGGAAAAGCCAGAAAAGGAATTCGATGAATCTATTATCATGTCAGATGTGAATTTTACATTCAATAGCTACATGTTGACTCTTGCAGGATACAATTTCATGGATTCATTGCTTGACAAGCTAAAAAATAATTTAACTGAATACCATTTGAAAATTGTTGGTCATACTGATAATGCAGGAACAGAAAATTATAATAAAAATCTTGGGCATAAGCGGGCACAAAGAGTTGCTGATTATTTTATTGCTCATGATTTTGGGAATGAAAATGTAATAATTGAAAGCATGGGAGAAAGTATGCCTATAGGCTCAAATGAAACAGAGGAAGGAAGAAAAAGAAACAGAAGAGTGGAAATCCATTTCATACCTTTGTCCTCAGAATTAAAGAGGCATTAAATAGCTTCCGAATCTTCAGCACGATCAAGTAATTTTTGATCTACACTTTTGGAGGTTTTCGCTCCTAGTTTTTTCATTTTTTCTGCCCGGTTGATAAGGTTTCCTTTTCCTTCGTATAGCTTTTTAGCTGCCTCTACATATACTTTTTGAGTGGTATCCAGATGTCTTCCCACATTTTTTAAATCTTCCGTAAAAGCCACAAATTTATCGTAAAGGTTTCCCCCTTCTTTGGCAATTTCGATGGCATTTCGATTCTGGTATTCTTGCTTCCAAATACTGGCAATGGTTCGCAGCGTAGCTATAAGTGTAGCCGGACTTACAATCACTATGTTTTTCGAATAGGCATCATTAAACAGTTCACCATCATTTTGTACCGCTAGAGAAAATGCTGGTTCAATCGGAATAAACATTAAGACAAAATCAAGGCTTTCCACGCCGTATAAACTTTGGTAATTTTTCTCACTTAGGCCTTTGATATGGGTTCTAAGTGAGAGCAAGTGAGCCTTTAAGTTTGCTGCCTTTTCATCTTCATTGTCGGCATTTACAGCCCTTTCATAGGCCACCAATGATACTTTTGAGTCAACTATTATACTTTTACTATCAGGAAGTTTCACCACCACATCTGGCTGAAACCTTCGTCCCTCTTCGTTGGTTTTAGACTCTTGAACAAAGTATTCTCTGCTTTTTTCTAGTCCTGATTTTTCAAGGATACTTTCTAGGATAAACTCACCCCAATTACCTTGGGCTTTGGAATCTCCTTTGAGCGCTTTAGTTAGGTTTTCTGCTTCTTTGGTTATTTTTTGATTCAGTTCTCTCAGCCCAGTTATTTGTTCCTTGAGAGCTGAATTTCTTTCAATACTCTCCTTATTGGTTTGCTCTACTTTGCGTTCAAAGTCTATTATTTTCTCCCCCAAAGGCTTTAGTAGATCCCCAATGTTGGATTTGTTTTGGTCGGTGAACTTTTTACTCTTGTCTTCGAAAATTTCATTCGCCAGATTCTTGAATTCTGCCGAGAACTTTTCTTGCAACTGATTGACTTCCTCTTTTTGGTTTTTCAGGGTTTCTTGTATGTTTTTGTAGTCCGCATCCAATCTGGTATTTAGATTGTTCAGCTTCAATACCTCTTCCCTTTCTTTCCTCAATTCACCGTCCATTTTAGTTAAATCACTTTTTAACCTAATCACATTTTCTTTTTCAGCTTCTAGTTTCAGCTCCAGTTCTTTGGATTGGAGCAATTCTTCGGTGTTTGCTCCTGAATCTTGAAATTTGGATTTAGCAATCAACCAAGCCACCAAACCGCCGATGAGCATTCCTGTAACAAAATAGACAAACTGAAATATTTCCATAAAAATGAGGGTTTTGGCAAAGGTAAAAATTCATTCGTTCTATTGTACTAAAATTATAGAAGAGAAAGATATTGTCAATAAGTACTAAAGATGCGTAGAAAAAAGGATTGCAAAAACAAATTAGAATACATGACTATTTTTAAAATTACTCACTATCTGTAATAGCGGCATGTGTTATTTTAAAAAATGACGATTATTTAAAATAAGAGGTATCTTTGTTTTTATTCAGAACAAAGAATGAAAAAATATACATCAGGAACTTATCATAACCAAGGCTATTATAAAAGCTTTCAACCGAGTCTTATTAACAGGTTTTGGCAATTAGATAATATAGAAGTCCAAAAACTTCTTTCCCAGGCGGATAGACAATTGGGCAGGCTAGATATGTATTCGGAATACATTCCAAATATCGATATGTTTATCAGTATGCATGTATTAAAGGAGGCCACTCAAAGTAGTAAAATAGAAGGAACACAAACTAATATTGAAGAGGCGTTGCTAGATCAGGAAGACATAGTATTAGAGAAGAGGGATGACTGGGAGGAGGTACAAAACTATATTGAAGCTATGAAAGTTGCTATAAAAAAGCTCGAAACACTTCCTTTTTCAACTCGATTAATAAGAGCAGCTCATAATGTCTTGATGCAAGGAGTTAGGGGCGAAAATAAACAGCCCGGGGAGTTTAGGACAAGCCAGAATTGGATTGGAGGGGCTACAATAAATGATGCTGCTTTTGTTCCCCCGTTGCATACTTCTCTATACGAATTAATGAGTGACTTAGAAAAATTTGCCCATAATGATGAAGTGTATTTTCCTGATTTGCTAAAAATTGCTCTTATACATTACCAATTTGAAACTATACATCCATTTTTAGATGGCAATGGAAGGGTAGGCAGATTAATGATTACTCTTTACTTGGTTGATAAAAAAATACTTAAAAAACCTATTTTATACCTATCAGATTTTTTTGAGAAAAACAGACAGCTGTACTATGATAATTTAATGAACGTTAGGACTAGAAATGATTTAGTCCAATGGGTTAAATTTTTTTTGGTAGGAATAATACAAACAGCACAAAATGGGATTGAAACATTTGATTCAATATTAAAACTAAAAAAGGAAGCCGAAGAAAAGATTCAAAGAATAGGAAAAAGGAGTCATCATTTACTGAATATAATGGAATTTCTATACCAAAAACCTGTTGTCAACGCCTTTAAAATTGTAGAGCTGACTCATGTATCTCATGCAACTGCATATAAAATTCTGGAAGAACTCGTAAGTATGAAAATTTTAAAAGAGATCACTGGAGGTAAAAGAGGGAAAATATTTGTATTTGAGGACTATATAAAGCTATTTAAATAAAATACATCCGTTCAATTAGAATTGATTATATGTAACATTAGTTTATGATCTTTACGTTCTTAAAACATTAGAAACTAAATAGCCAATTTGGAAGCCAAAATAGATAATTATTCGGGATGGGTAAGTGATTGTAACCCTGAGACATTAAAAGTTGACTTTGAAAAAATGTTGATTGAATCGGGATTTGGAATTATCAATTTTATCGAACATCATTTTGAGCCACAAGGTTATACTGGACTGTGGCTTATTTCAGAGAGTCATTTCGCTATACATACTTTCCCCGAAGAAAATAAAACATACATTGAACTCAGCAGTTGCAACTTGGAGATGTACG
>CAXBNB010000289.1:0-5865 GCA_963976505.1 uncultured Reichenbachiellaceae bacterium | reverse complement strand
CTTTCTTCAATGATTTCCTCTGCTTTTACAAGACTGTTTTGTGCCTCTTTACGATCAATAAAAGCATTTCTGTGGGCTTCTGTGATGGTGTACTCCAAGTTTGACAAATCCTGATAAGTTAGGCACGTATGATGGAGCAATTTTGCAATAGACTCATACACTTCAAAATCGTAGGCATGCTCAAGGTTGAGGTTTTTATTGGTTTCAATAATCTGCAAAGCACGCAGCATCTTTTCACTTTGTTTTCTCGACTTTTTTACCATTTCCTTATACTCAGTATTCCAATAGGGATCATACTCAAGGTATTGTCCTCTTGGCAAATCTGGAATATGGGTTTTTCCAATCTCTCCATGATGCCAGATATTCCTTTCCAAAGTCTCGGTATAGTAGTAAGCACCTTCATTCAACAACTCGTACAATTCTTTCATATTCAGAGCCTGACTTCCATAATAGCTTGCAAAAAAGGAATCTTCAAACTCCTCCAGTGCAGGGGCAGCACCATTCCACGAATATTGTGCTGAAGTCACAAAACTCAACATCCACATTTGATTGTGAAGCCCGGAATCGTCCCATGAAGTATTGATCATGCCATCAAATGCTCCGGATTTTGCTCCAGAGGAAAGTAGGTTGTAAGAGTCTTCCATACACCCAATTGTTCTTTTCCTAAAATGATATGGTAAAAAGAGAGGTTCTAATCCCGGATTAGGGTCGTACATAAACACTTCAAAACCCATGGCTTTTGACTCTTTGGCATAGCTGTAGTCAGGCGTTTCATAGTGATAGCTCTCTGTCAGCACCAAGTCTGTATCCGGCTTCATATTCACTATGGGAGAGCGGTTCATTTCCCATCCCATTGGTCTTTCCCATAGCATCACTTTTCTCGATTTCTTCAAATGCTTTGCCGCTTTGTTTGCAAACAAATGGTACAAACCACTGTTGCCGATTTCTTTCGCTTTTGCCTGACACTTATTGCAAACACCTAATTCAAAAGTCTCGTCTGATCCAATGTGGATGTATTTCGATCCAGGCGTGGCTTTGATCGCCTCATCCCAAAGGTCAAAGAGCACATCATAAGTACCATCTTCCAACGGACAAAATTCCCAATCTGATCCTTCCACTTCTCGCAATTCCTTGTATTGCGGCCATTTTAGAATAAAACTCACATGTCCTAGCCCTTGAACCAGTGGAGTCAATTCAATGTGGTATTCTTTGGCATAGCGCGTAAACTCCTGCATCTCTTCGATGGTGAATGCACCCGGAGCACCAATTTCAGGATGGCTTTCGTATGCTAGCTTGTCTTCCCATTCCCATACCAACATGTTGATTTTATATTTTGCCAAATCTCTTATGAAATCTTTCACATAACTGCCCTTGTCCTGATGGTGTTTGGTGTCATAATGAGCTGCTCTTATTTTCACGTCCGGCCAATCGGTAATTTCCATACCTGGCACTATGACATTGTCTCTGGTCTTCTTGATCAGCTGAAAAAGTGTCTGAACACCATAAAATAAGCCATCCTCATCTTTGGCAGAAATAGACAAAGTACTGGCATCAGTGGACAATATATATCCCTGATCAACCACTGATTTTGGCACTCCTTTTCTTGTCAAGATTATGTTGCTCGTTCCTTTCGTGTCGGAGATCATGGCAGTTAACCCCCACTTTTTTTCCAGTTCACTTTTGAGCAGTTCGGCAGTTTTGCGATCAATTGCTGAAGCATTTTTATCCAACACCACATTGATTGGGCTTTTCAATACAAACTCATTGCCACCGAGCGCTACTTGCTGAGGATATGGAATGACATGAAGTCCAAGGTCAGAAAGTTCTGACCCAAAGCAATTGTTTTGAAATGGGATGGTCGCCATCAGTAGTGCAAAAAACAAGCACGTCAATATTCTATTTCTTTTCATATTTTTTTTATTATCAATCAAAATCTATTAAATGAGTAAAGTGTATGGTCAATGTGGGGCTTTTGCCCGACAATCATTTCTGCAATGAGTTTACCTGTCGATGGAGCCATACTGAGTCCCAACATATTGTGGCCACAGGCCATGTACAAGTTTTGGTGTATGGGTGACTTATCAATGATAGGCATACCATCGTTTGTCATAGGTCGCCAGCCACACCACTCCTCCACATTTTCTTCAGAGAAAGGTTCTTTCAAGTATTCTTTTGCTGCTCTTTTCAAGCTTTGCAACCTATCTCGGTTGAGGGTGGTATCATATCCAGAAAACTCCATGGTACCACCAAGTCGATAGCCGTCTTTCCAGGGTGTTGCTACCACTTTTCGTTCTTCAAAAATCAATGGGCATATTGGACTTATCATCGGCCTTTTCATAGTGATGCTATAACCTTTTCCCGGTACGATTGGGATCTTCAGGTCCAATTGATCTTCCAACCACGGAGACCATGCACCAGTCGCCAAGACCACATCTTTTGCTTTGATATTTCCCATGTTGGTCACAAGCTCAGTAATGCGGTTATTGCTTTTTTTGAACGCCTTTACTTCGCAAAGTTCTTCTATCACCACGCCATCCGCCAAAAGCTGTTTTCTGAGTTCAGTTAGCAACTTTCCGGGATTGAGTGACGCATCAATTTTATAAAACCACGAACCGTAGGCATGATCGGTTAGTGCTGGCTCCATATCCAAAAGCGATTGACCAACAATAGGCTCAGCAGCCAGTCCAATAGTAGTTAACTTATCATCTTTAGCCCTGTAAGCTTCAAAATTCTCTTCTTTTCCAAATACAAAATGAATACCGCTAGGCGCCCAGTTACAATCAAAAGATTGTCTAGCAAACAAATCATTGTAAAGATTTTTGGAGTCAATTAATAAATTATTGCGGCCGTGCATACTCCGTTCTATCTGCTTCTTGTTGAAGGCATTCAAGGTAAAACTCAACATCCAGTTGATAAACTTCATATCCAACTGTGGTTTGATATAAAAAGGAGAGTCCTTTTGAAAAAGCCAAACCAGAGACTTCATGATCAAAGCAGGGCTATTCAAAGGCAAAGCATGACTTGGGCTCACCAGGCCGCAATTGCCATACGAGCAAGCTTCTTTAAGAGACCCTTTTTCCAATACGGTCACTGATTTTCCTTCTTTTGACAAATAGTAGGCCGTGAATAATCCTATCACCCCTCCTCCTATTATCACTACATCCGATTCTTTTTGGTTCATTGTTTTAATAAAGTATTTATTGCTTGATTCAAAAAGTCTATTTGAATCAAGCAAATCAACTATTCGTTTTTATTGTTCACAATAGATCACTCATTGTAAGTGATTAATAATAAGTATTTGAAACAAAAATACAATATTATGTATATGTTTTTCTTTCGTTTTGTAAATAAAGTATTTCATAGTCTTTTTAATAAAAACACCCATCCACTCAGATACTATAATTTCAGGTTCAAATAAATCTAAGTATGATCCTCCTCTCATGGGGTAAAACCTTCATCAAGTATTGATTAAAGTACCTGAAGTTTTACATAATGCTCTGCCCCATTTACTCCTGCTATATTGACCACCCGAAAAGCCATCTCTTGCACTGTTTGAGTTAAAGCAACATCAATATTCTTTTCTACTTTCTCCCAATCACCATCCGGCATCCTTTTCATCTGGTATTCTTTGAGATTAGGCGTTTCTGACACCAACTTTATTTTTACTCTATTGTTTTCAATATTCACAACCGAATAAATCGTATTAGGAGTCCATTCGATAGCATTCCTATTGGGTTCAAGAATCATAAACTCAGGCTTGTCATAAGCCCAGTGTGGTTTGTCTCCCCAAATCCATGTGTTGTTATTAAAATAGTCATCAGCGTACATAGTCAATGATTCTTGATGCTCGGGCCAAACGGTAAACATGTTGTTATTGGTATGGTATTCGATCCAGCTATAGGTACGTGCAAAACTTTCTTTGCTCCTACCTAATTCTTCATCAAATTGGGTCGGAATACGTTTTACCCCTTTAACCATTACAATATCAGCTGCTTGATTTTTAAGGTACTCGTCCCTAACCTCTAAGGCTGAAAGAGGGATTCCCTTTCTCTCAAAATGATGGTTATACTTAGCATCTGACAACACCCATTTGTTATATTTATTCACCCAAACTTCGTTAATTCCATGATGCCCATCTACCACTCCTTCTACTCCAGGGCCAGCTCCTATAGTTCTAGTGACATAACCGTAAGCATTCATCACACCGTTTTGAACCTTCATAAAGTGACCACAATGAAAACCAGAGCCATCAAGTGCTGCATCCAAAATGCCTTCAACGTAACCTCCTCCTGGGTAAGGGTCTCCAAAGTTTTCTATCGCTATTATCTTTTTAATCCAATCTCTCAGCAAAAGAATTCGTTCAAACTCATCTTCTTCTCCGTGGAAAATTGTATCCAACTGATATTTAGATTTTAGATGTTGAAATTTTGGAGAGGACAGGTTTTCTTCATGTTTAAAGGCAGTATTTTTCTTATAAACAGGGTTATCCACTTTGACTTGTCGGTATTCCTTAGTACCGCAGGCATAACACCATGCCAGAGTCAATAATATTGATACAAAATTTTTCATTGGTTTATTTTTTACGGTTTCTACCTGTGTGTTACTTTAATATCTCCTAGGTTATACCATCCATCTTTGGTAATTCCTTCAATGGCCAACTTTATTTTGGGTTCTAGCGATTGTTTGTCTACAATACCAATCTGTAGTTGATAGTCTCCTGTTGGCAAATCGGAAGGTATAAATATTGAATTATCATAAATATTGTCACCAGGGAGCCAAGACTTAATGTCAGCATTAGTTGGTATTACTTTAGCGTTTATATTGTTTTTAAGCCGAATGGCCAGTATGAAATTTTTATAACAAGGTGCTACACCTTTGTTCTCCCACCACGATTTAAAAGAAAGTTTTTCGTTAGTTCCAATACTTTCTGGAAACGCAAAATTTCGAAGCACAAAACGGTACCCCATTTTTTTCAACCAACTGTCTATCTGTGGTTGCCATTCGGGCGGAACTCCTGAAGATTTGGCATTAAAGGACGATATGTGCCATTTTAAAGTTTCATCAATGATATACTCAACCTCTTTGGCTGTGTATCCTTGCTCCTGTTTCCAGTTTTTCAATGTTCCGCAAATCTCCAGACTCACTGGCGCTGTTTTCCAGGCATTTTCCATTCCAAAATTAATGATTGCCCATGGGTAATGGCGGTACATATGCGTCCAGCCATCCTGTTCTTCAGCCCAAAACCCAAGATCGCCTATGCAATCTACCCGCCAACCTACATTTGCCTGAGACAATCCATATTTGTTCGTTTTTTCATCTGTCAATAGCATAATAAGTGGTGTTTCTTCGAAACTATCCGTATAGGCATTAACCAAAGCAGACCTGGTTTCTTCGGTGAGTATTGCAGAGCCACGACCTTCTCCCCAAAACCCGACAATTGAAAGGTCAACGGCTTCCAGGTCGGGGTGTCCGTCATATCGCTTTCCCAGTTCTGAGATCATCTTTCCGAAGTGCCGTGCATATCTGGGGTCTTCAGCATCTACCCGCCAACCTTTTTTTCCTTCCGGCAACCATTCGTCTTTATCACCAACCATGCTGCGATACCAAGCCGGAACATCCCTGTCCAGGCCAGTTCCATAAGGGGCAATACGGAGAATGAGTGCTTGTTTTCGTTCGTGAGCTGTTTTCAGCGCTTTGTCGATCATCGCCCAGTTATATTGCTGCATTTCCGACTCCATAAACTTCCAATAAACCCGAAAATAGGCAATGGAGGTCGTCGGGTGGTCTTTGTTTTCTAAGTTGCCATCAAACTCCTGATATTCTATTGGCTCACCCTCTGTCCAGCCTATGCCTTCATTTAGTTCA